>JANXZJ010000153.1 GCA_025355585.1 Mariniphaga sp.
CACGGGAGAAAACCAGTATAAAAAAGAGGTTGGTGATCATTGTGATCATCAACCAAAAATCACAACCTGCCAGAAGATTGCCCAAGAGTACGGGATAGGCCATTTTATAACGTGTGGGACGAATAGGGGACAAAATAGATAAAACAACAAATCCAACCCTTGATAATCAAAGAGTTGGATTTTAAATAGTACCCGGGGCGGGACTTGAACCCGCACGACCGTAATGGCCATTGGATTTTAAGTCCAACGTGTCTACCATTCCACCACCTGGGCATTACTATGAGCGGGAAACGAGACTCGGACTCGCGACCCCGACCTTGGCAAGGTCGTGCTCTACCAACTGAGCTATTCCCGCACTAATCTTCTTTCGCCAAACCTTTTCAGTCAACCTCTTTGACAATTAATCAAACAGCATTGTTGTTTCTGCTAAGCGGATGCAAATATAAACGTTTTTTTTTAGTCTGAAAACAGATTAACAAATTATCGGTCAATCAGGACATCTTTTTTATTCATGATAGTATCTTATTGAATATATGGAATTTACATTTTGACAATTTTGAAATTATTTAATGTCATATGTTATTTAAAAATTCCCTGTAATGAAGCTTTCTATCATGAAAATATCTCATTTCCCAATAATTCAGCGTATTATGCCACAATACAACTTGACTTGTTCAAGTAATTGCGATTTCGTGAGAATCTTAACGCACATTTTGCTGAAGGAAAGTTGTAGTTTTATCATAAAGACCCACTTTTTTTCCGCAAAAAGGACATATAGGCTGAAAGGATTGGCGCAAAGCAGAAATAACCTAACTTGCTTTCAAAACTTACTTTAGTCCAGAATTACTCCACTATCCGATTGTCGAAAATATAAAAGGCCGCATTTGCAGCCTTTTATATTTCAAGTATTCATTCTTTCATTTCTTCTTCACGGTGGAAGCCTCATTCAAGGCCCTAGCCGGATATCGGAATGTATATTTTCCCGAACCCAGGTTGAGTTGGAGATCATTTACATTTTGAATTGCTTCTGCCTTAACTGGCTGGCCATCCTGCTTCACCTGTTCAGCTTTGGCGAAAGGCAGCGTAACAGTTGCAGAAGTATTTGCAGGGATAACAACTTCATAAACAAAATCTTCATTTTCGAATTTCCATGATGAACCCACTTTACCATAAAGGGTTATGATTTCTGCATTCGCATTTTTGAGACCTCCGCCCGGATGGGGAGCAAGTAATATATGTTTATATCCAGGATGGTTAGGATTGATATCGATACCGGCAACATGTCTGTAAAGCCATTCACCTATCGCACCATATGCATAATGGTTGAAGCTATTCATTCCTACATCCTGGAAAGAACCATCTGGTTTCTGTCCGTCCCAACGTTCCCATATCGTGGTCGCTCCCTGCAACACCGGGTATAGCCAGGAAGGATACTTCTTGTTATTCAATAACATAAATGCCAAGTCGTCGCGACCGATGGCAGATAAGGTTTTGCACAGCAAAGGTGTGCCAACAAATCCTGTGGTCAAATGGCCAAATTTCTGAACATCATTGGCAAAGTATTCTGCCGCTTTGGGAACAAGGTTTTCCGGAAGCAGATTGAATGCCAATGCGAGCGCGTATGCTGTTTGGGTATGAGATACCAATCGTCCGTTAGGGGTGACAAATTCCTGATTGAATGAGCTTTTAATTTCACTTGCCAGTTTATTATATTTTTCTGCATCCTCCTTTTGTCCAATAATTGAAGCAATTTTGCCCAGTAAGCTGGTTGAATAGCAATAGTATGCTGTTGCTATCAAATCCTTTTCGGTTGTTGCTCCGGGGTAATCGGAATTTGTGGTTGCAAAAGCGAGCCAATCACCAAAATGACCATCGCCAATCCAAAGATGATTTGCATTTGCCCGGCTTGTCATGTAACCAATCCAGGCCTTCATACTTGGATATTGTTTTTCAAGTATCCGCACATCGCCATAGGACTGGTAAACGGTCCATGGGACGATGACAGAAACATCAGCCCAGGCTGTTGAACCACCGTCACCGTTTAGAACGTCAGGTATCACATGGGGAACTTTACCATTTGGTAACTGATCTGCAGTTACATCTCCCAGCCATTTTGTATAGAATTCAGCAACATCGAAGTTGAAAGCAGCAGTCATGCTAAAAACCTGCGCATCGCCTGTCCAGCCAAGTCGTTCGTCACGCTGCGGACAATCGGTGGGAACATCAAGGAAATTTCCTTTCTGACCCCACTGAATATTGTGCTGAAGCTGATTAATCAAAGTATCAGAGCAACTGAAGGTTCCGGTAGGTTTCATATCTGAATGAATCACAACTCCAGTGATTTGATCAAGTGCAGGGGCAGCTGCTAATCCTTCAATTTTAACAAACCGGAAACCATGAAATGTGAAGTTCGGTTCATAAATCTCTGTTCCTTCACCCTTTAACATGTAAATATCTGTGCATTTTGCTGCACGAAGATTATCAATGTAAAAATTGCCGGTTTTATCGAGCACCTCGGCAAATTTCAGGATTACCTTGTCTCCCTTTTTGCCAGCCACTTTTAATCTGACCCATCCGACCATATTTTGTCCCATATCAAAGACAGTTTCACCTTTTGGCGTAACAATTAACTTGATTGGTTTGATCTCCTGAATTGCTTTCACTGGAACGCCTTGAGGCGCAATCAGGATATCCTTCGAATGGGTCAATGAGGCGGCATTGTCCCATTTCGTCATATCATATCCTGTCTGATCCCATCCGGTCAATTCAAGACGTGCATCATAAAGTTCTCCATTATAAATATCTGATTCAACGATCGGGCCATTAGAGCTTACTTTCCAGCTGTCGTCCGAACCAATCATTTCAGAAGTTCCATCCATATAAGTGATCTGCAACTGAAGCAGAAGTCCTAACTTATTTCCATAATAATTGTGCTGTTTCGCAAATCCAATATTCCCGCGATACCAGCCATCAGCAAGGACAGCACCAATGGCATTCTGGCTCTTGAGCATTGAAGTTACATCGTAAGTCTGGTACTGCAAACGTTTTTTATAACTGGTCCAACCCGGTGTAAAAAGGTCGGAGGTCACTCTTGCTCCATTGATATGCAATTGATACAAACCAAGTGCCGTCGCATAAACCCTGGCGGATTTCACTTTTTTTGCAATTGTGAAATCTTTCCTGAAATACTGGGCGGGTTTCGAGCCATCAAGCTCTTTTTCAGTGCCAATCGAAATCCAGGAAGCTTTCCAATCTGTAGGTTTAAGAATTCCCATTTCCCATGAGGCAGGTTCACTCCAGGCAGTTGCCTTGTTCTTATTATCCCATACACGAACCTGCCAGTAAAGTTGTTGCATCGAACCCAAAGCAGGCCCACCGTATACCACACTGACAGATTGCGATCCATTTACTTTACCTGTCGACCAAATCAATTTGTTTGAATTTAATTTGGAAGGAGATTCTGCAACCCTCACTTCATAAGCGGATTGCATCACATCTTTGTCGGCAGATACCAGCTGCCAGCTGAGCCGGGGTTTGAGAATATCAATACCAAGCGGATTTGTTTTGTATTCGCAAATTAGCTGTTTCACCTCGTTTTTGGCGATTGCAGATAAAGCAAACCCACTGAATAACACGAAGAGGGTTACGATCCTCAAATAGCTGTTGGTTCGTTTCATAAACTTGATAATTATTGAGTTTGAAAAATATTAGTTCTTCTTTTTTGGTAAAAACGATTGTGTAACTTCATCCGTGTCTTTATATTTCACTCGAAGCTCTTTCAACTTTATTAGAAGATCCGCCTGAATTTCACCATAAGCGGGATCATTATAGACGCTTTTCATCTCATGCGGATCTTTCTCAAGATCATACAATTCCCATTCATCAACATCGTAGTAAAAATGAATGAGTTTGTATCGTTCAGTCCTTACCCCGTAATGACGCTTAACCGAATGAACGGCAGGATACTCGTAATAGTGGTAGTAAATGGCATCTCTCCATTTCATCGATTCACCGTTTAATACCTTTCGAAACGATTCGCCCTGCATCTCTTTTTGAGCTTTTATCCCGGCATAATTTAAAAATGTCGGCGCAAAATCAGGATTCTGAACCATTTGTGTGATAACCGTTCCCGGTTTAATTTCTTTCGGATACCTGATTAACAACGGCGTACGGAATGACTCTTCGTACATAAACCGATTGTCAAACCATCCGTGCTCGCCAAGGTAAAAACCCTGATCGGATGTGTAAACAACGATCGTATTCTCTGTTAAACCGTTTTTATCGAGATAGTCAAGCACTTCACCAACTCCGTCGTCAACGGATTTAATACATTTGAAGTAGTCGCGAATGTAGCGTTGGTATTTCCATTTAGCGAGTTCTCTGCCCTCTGGTTTAGCTTTTATAAACTCTTCATTTCTTGCATTGTATGCCGATCGCCATGCCTTAAGCTGCTGTTTGTCCATGCGTTTGATGTCCTGCATAAATTCCGTGGGTTTGCCAGTATAAGGATCATTCTCAAACTTCATGTCATGCCCCCAGGTCATTTCTTTGACGATCCCCATCTCCTGCGTATGCGCCGCAGTTCCTCGACCGGCATAATCATCAAAGAAATTCTCCGGGAACGGGAAATCGCGGTCTTCATAGAGATTCAGGTATTTTTCCTCGGGTAACCAATTACGATGGGGCGCTTTTTGATGATACAACAAGCAGAAAGGCTTGGACTTATCGCGCTTTTTATCGAGCCATTCAAGCGCAAACCGGGTCGTCAATGTTGTGACATAACCAGGATATTGCTTGCGGATCCCATTTTCAATAAAGTCAGGGTTGTAGTAATTTCCTTGTCCGGGCAGCACAATCGAATAATCGAAACCCTGAGGATTACCATCCAGATGAATCTTTCCGACTAAAGCAGTCTGATAACCACTTTGTTGAAGGAGCTTAGGGAAAATCATTTGTTTCCAGTTGAAACCGCCTACATTATCGGTCTTTCCATTCAGGTGACTAAATTTACCAGTGAGCATTACTGCCCGGCTGGGAGCGCAAATAGAGTTGGTGACAAATGCCCTGGTGAAAATCGCCCCCTCTTTGGCAATCCTGTCAATATTCGGAGTCGAATTCAATCCTGATCCATAAGCACTAATTGCCTGATAGGCATGATCATCACTCATGATAAAGAGAATATTTGGACGTTTCTGCTCCTTTTCTTGTCCGAAACTATTGGGAATCAGCCCGGCAGAGCAAAGTCCCAGTGTTGCCAGCATTCTGGTGTTTTTCATTTTCAAATTAAATAATCAGGTAATTAGTCCTTTATTAGAAATAATCTTTCCAAAGATACATTGATCTTCAATGCTGTCAATGGACAAAATGATTCGTGATTTACACAAATTGCATTTAGATTCACATTCTCCAATCATTTATAATGCATGATCTATTGGAAAATATTCACCATCCCAAACTTTTTTAGAAGTCCATTTCTCATCGTCACCTTGCCAGAAAGAATCTGTTACCGGCAAACCGAGCATCAGTAATCCCGTTGTGCAGAGGTAGAGGCTTCCCGTGGAGATATACCCCTCGCCTGCCTGAGCCTGGTGACCAGCAACACCAATCGTAAGCCACCCGTTTTCATCAAAAGTTCCGGGGACTTCAATCTGCCTTTTAATCAATGTGTAAAGGGCCGCACGCACCTGCTGCGGGGAAACATTCTCGGGTAACGCATGGAGGAGTGTCATTTTTGCCAGTACCTGAAATGCCCCAAAACGATAAGCAATCGATCGGCCTGTGATGGGATAGGTTCCCTCGGGCGAGATAAGTCGTTCCTGAATAGCAGCATATCTCCGGCTCCGCTGGAATACAAGGTCATAATTTGCATTAACAGGATCGCCGGCATCTTTAAGTGTCTGAATCACCTCTAATAACATAGGTTGTATCACAAAACTGTTGTAATAATCGAAATGGAAACTGGGTCCGTCACCATAAAATCCATCCCCTTTGTACCAATTTAAATGCTCTCTGACTGCATAATCGATGCGCATCCGATCGCACGAGCCCGTGAATTTCAACAATGCAGCTTCAACTTCAGCACTAAATAACAACCAGTTACTATAACCGGGTGTAATTATCCGTGTGGACTTTAATGCATTAATTACATGATCTTTATCGGACGTACTCAGCCGTCCCCAAAGCTGGGTTGGCGCCCGGAGGAAAGCCTGTGACAAAAATGCCGCATCCACGAGAGGCTGTCCCCCTTTTGTAAAATTCACAAAATCAGCCGATTCAGGATCAGTAGCATTTCGGATACTTAGTAATGCCAGCAAAATGTACTTTTCACGTAATTTTCCTTCGGCAGAGTCATCAGGACCCAATTCGAGCCAGGGCGCAATACCTGCCAATGTCCGGCCAAGCGCTTCAAGATAAGTATAGTTCTTCCGGTCTGCCACCTGGTTAGGAGCAGACTCAACGGGCATTCGCTCTTTTAATTGATTTTTGCTCAAAGATTCCAGTACTGGCCCTGCTATTTTAACCACCACATTAACAAGGTATTCACGCTCAATAAGTCCCACATGAACTTTGGGCGGGTCTTTCTTTTTTGTTCTGCCGGATAGAACTCCCGTGAACACCAGCATTAATACTGCCATCGGAACAATCAGATTTTTTTTTCTTAAAATTGTCATATTTAAAACTTAGTCATAAATTACTGGACACTAACTCTTCCAGGCTCACGCACATTCGCTCCTTTGATATTCAGAATCCCGTCACCAAGATCAGCTCTTGCTTCGTCTGCAATTTTTGTAAGTTCTGCAACAATTTCAGGATTAAGATCTTTCACATCATATCGTTCGCCCGGATCACGGCGCAGATCATAGAGGGCAGGCTCCACCTGAACATTACCGGTTTTCCCTCCAACTCCGTCTTTCCCGGGCGCAAATCCTTCATAAGTTTGCGACTGATGCGCAAATACAAGTTTCCATTGATTTTTCCTTACAGCTTCCAGGCAATTTGAGTTATAGTAATACAAAAATACTTCACGCGGGTTGGCCTTTTGATCACCTGTCATCAACGAAAGGATGTTGACCCCATCAATTTTTCTAGTTGGAAGCGGTGCTTCAACAATGTTTGCCAAAGTCGGTAAAACATCAATCGTGGCAGCTATCTTATTACAAACTAAACCTTCCGGAATACGACCCGGCCATTTCATAATACACGGAACCCGCTGACCACCTTCCCAGCTCGTCCCTTTTCCTTCCCGAAGACCACCGGCAGAACCGGCATGATTTCCAAAATTGAGCCATGGACCATTGTCAGAAACAAAAATAACCAATGTATTTTCGGTAAGTCCGTTTTTTTCGAGTGCCTCCAGAACTTGCCCTACTGACCAGTCAATCTCCATCAGCACATCACCATAAACTCCTTGTTCGCTTTTCCCTTTAAACTTATCAGAGGCGGCAATCGGCACATGAGGCATCGAGTGAGGAAGGTAGAGGAAAAAAGGGTTTTTCTTGTGTTTTTCGATGAACGAAACTGCACGATCAGTGTACATCGTTGTTAGTTGCGCCTGGTCATCCATCGTAACAATTTCTTTTACAGATTCATTCCCCTCAATTAATGGAAGCGGTGGATAGTTTGCCTTATTTTTGTTTTGCTTAGGTGTAGCAACAGATCCGTCGATATTGTATTTCCACATATCATTCGAATAAGGCAACCCAAAGTATTCTTCAAAACCCTGTTGCAAAGGTAAAAACTCACGCTGGTAGCCCAGGTGCCACTTCCAAAAAATACCACTGGAATAACCTCTCTTTTTAAGTATCTCAGCAATCGTCTCTTCCTGAGGATTTAATCCAATTAGAGAGTTTGGAAACAAGGCACCGCCAATGCCAACCCGGTTTGAATAGCAACCAGTTAATAAAGCTGCTCTAGAAGCACTGCAAACGGCTTGAGAGACATAAAAATTAGTGAATCGCACTCCACTGTGCGCGAGTCTGTCGAGATTAGGAGTTGTATATCGCGTTGCTCCATAGCAGTTAAGGTCGCCATAACCAAGGTCGTCAGCCAAAATCAAAACAATGTTAGGGAGTTGTTTTTGTTTGTAATCCCTTTCTGCAGGTTCATTGGCTTGAATTGATGAAACCGTCAAAAAACCGCACAAACTCATACATGTCAATTTCTCTGTTTTCATTTTTTAAACTTAGGTAAATAATCGGAAAGAATCAACTGAACACAAAAGGTTCCTAATCGAAAACCCGGCATAAAAGTACACACTCCGATTAATTTTGTTTAAACGGATTATAACTTTAATTTTGCCCCATTCGCATTTTAGTTAAAAAACATTCATTCTACTTATTTAAATTTTTAAATCGCATGAAAACAAATCTCACTAAACCATTGGTAATTATTGCATTAGCTGCAATTATCATTGGCGGTTTATCACAGTCGTCTTTCGCTAAAAAGAAGAAAGACATTGGTCTACAGATGTATTCGCTTCGTGATGATCTGAATAAAGATGTGAAAGGTACAATCGAGAAAATGGGGAAAATCGGATACACATCCATGGAAGCTGCCAGTTTTGACAATGGCAAGTTTTACGGAATGGAGCCTGAAGCTTTTAAAGCCCTGCTTGAAGCTAATGGAATGAAATTGGTAAGTTCACATACCGGCGCCAATTACACGGGCGATCAGGCATCATGGGATGCAGCTATGATCTGGTGGGATATGGCTATTGCAGCGCACAAAAAAGCAGGGTGCACCTACATTGTCAAACCGTCGATGGGGGATTATCCTTACAAAAATCTTGAAGCATTGAAAAAAACCTGCGAATATTTTAACGCCATCGGCGAGAAATGCAATGCAGCTGGAATTCGCTTCGGCTATCATAATCACAATAAGGAATTTACGAAGATCACAGATGCTGACGACCTCGTTTATGATTACATGCTTAAAAATACAGATCCTAAAAAAGTAACATTCGAAATGGATGTATACTGGGTTTACAAAGGTGGACAAAAAGCGGTCGATTATTTCAACAAATATCCAAAAAGATTTGAGCTTCTGCACATTAAAGATGAAAAAGAGATTGGTGCAAGCGGCCTGATTGATTTCAAACCAATTTACGAAAATAAAGCAAAAGCCGGTACCAAAGTTTGTTTTGTTGAAGTAGAAAGATACGACTTCGAACCTTTTGTAAGCGTTCAGAAAAGTTTTGATTTCTTGAATAATGCTTCTTACGTGAAATAAAAATCACTTCAGATATTTTAATTCAGAGGCCATCTAATCAGGATGGCCTCTGTTATTTAAAGGTTAAGAAAGATCATGATTTGAATATTTCTAATAATGGTTAATTTTGAGGCATAAATTTTGAGGATATATTTTATATTTACGATTGAAATAATTGAGTGATGCCTGAGAAAATAAATCTTACAGGACGTTGGCGATTTGAAGAAGATTTCGGATTTGGTAAAGACAGTGGATACGCTGAAATTAACCAGAAAGGAAGTCATCTGAAGGGAGTTCTGCGCTTTTCGGAGCAGATTGATGGCGAAGAAACTTTCATCGTAAAGCAGGAAGTTGCCGGTAAGATCAACGGCACAAAAATCAACCTCAAATCACATTCCTGCGAAATTTTATTTAGCGACGAAGATATTATATATGAACTAGATACATGGGAAGGAGAACTCTTACCAAATGGAAAAATTTCGGGAAACAGTCGTGATGCAGAAGGCACAGGCGGCTCATTTATGATGGAACGGGAGAGTTTCGAAACATCCAACTTAACCGATGATCATCATTTCGGACTGAATTAAGATGCCAGAGCTATCAGTCCTTTGTTTCGTTTGCGAAAAGCCCCTCTTAACCAAAAATATCTCCTATCATCCAAAAGTAAATTTACCTGTCTGCGATACCTGTCGTGGATCTGAACCGGAAGTTGTCAAAGTTGAAGAATTACTCCAAGGACTAGCCGAAGGATTTGTTTGCGGATGTATCTAACTGCATTTAAAACAATATAAGACAATGGATAAACCAACTACAATTTCCATCGACGATTTCATCAAACAGTTTCCTTCCATTCTTTCTGGTAAATCAAATTTGCATCCCTGGGAGATAACAGAAAATCTGGAAGCAATTTTAAACGAGCTAATTTTACACCTTGATACTGATTTTGATGTCAAAAATGGCATTGCCATTCACAAGACAGCTGTTATAGAACAAGGGGTTACATTGAAAACCCCAATAATAGTTGGAGAAAATTGTTTTGTTGGAGCCAACGCCTATTTAAGAGGTGGCGTTTTTTTAGATAGGTCGGTTCGGATAGGGCCCGGCTGCGAAATCAAAACAAGCATTATTTGTACTGATAGTTCTATTGCCCACTTCAATTTCATCGGTGACAGCATCATTGGAAGCAATGTAAATTTTGAAGCAGGTGCAGTAACTGCTAACCACTTCAACGAAAGGACAGACAAGAAGATTTCTGTCCTCCATAAATCAATAATTATTGAAACCGAATCATGGAAATTTGGCTCTTTGATTGGAGACAATTCAAAAATTGGCGCAAATGCAGTTTTGTCGCCCGGAACAATTTTGGAGGCAAATACAATCGTAAACCGGCTTGAACTCGTTGACCAACTAAAAACGATCTGCAAATAATTTAATCATCAGTGGATTACTATTCCTGATCACTCAATTCCAGCCAACGCAACTCTTTATCGTCCAGTAAATCCCTGATTTCGCCATGGCGCTGCGATTTAATGACCAGTTCTTCTGCAGGGCAGTCGCCTGAATTCATCGCTGTTTCAATTACCCTTTTCTCCCCCTCAAGCAGTGCAATATCCGTCTCTAATTGCTCTAACTCTCTTTTTTCGTTAAAGCTTAATTTGCGAATACCCTCTTTAACCGGCTTAGGTTTCACAGCTTTTTCCTTCTTCTCAGGCACACGCTGTTCTTTCTCTTTGGCATCAACCCAATCGCGGTAATCGGAGTAATTTCCCGGAAAATCTTTGATGAGTCCATCTCCTTCGAACACAAATAAATGATCGACAATCTTATCCATAAAAAACCGGTCATGCGAAACAACAATTGCGCATCCCTGAAAATTACGAAGATAGTCTTCGAGCACATTTAATGTCATGATATCCAAATCGTTTGTCGGCTCATCCAAAATCAGGAAATTCGGATTTCGCATCAGGATTGTGCAGAGGTACAACCTGCGTTTTTCACCACCACTCAGTTTGTCAACAAAATTGAACTGCGATTCGGGCGGAAAAAGGAAATAGTTCAGAAACTGCGAAGCGGTCATCCTGTTTCCGTTTCCCATGTCCACCACTTCAGCGATCTCTTTGATCACATCGATCACACGGTCGCCCGGATTAAAGCTAATTCCGTCCT
Source organism: Mariniphaga sp. (assembly GCA_025355585.1). GTDB lineage: Bacteria > Bacteroidota > Bacteroidia > Bacteroidales > Prolixibacteraceae > JAAFHB01. The sequence goes on from JANXZJ010000153.1 coordinate 11,374, forward strand.
GACGGTAATAGCCAAAGCTGATCGTCTCGCCTACATCAATCGTACCGGCGTCGGGTTGCAGGGCACCTGTCAGCATATTTAACACAGTCGTTTTGCCACTGCCATTTTTACCGATGATCCCTATTTTCTCCAGGCGGGCAAAGTTGTAGCTAAACTTATCCAAAATTACAAGGTCACCAAAAGCTTTGCAAAGACTCTTCACATTAAGGATTTTACTTCCAAGCCGCTTCCCCTGTACTGTAAGTTCAACCTCATCCTCCACGCGACGCTGCGAAGCCTTCTCCTGCAATTTATAAGCAGCTTCGGTGCGATACTTTGATTTGTGGCTTCGGGCCTGAGGCATCTTACGCAGCCACTCCAATTCAGTACGAAAAAGGTTCTTGGCACGGTCGATTTCGGCATTCATCGATTGAATCCGCTCCTCTCTCTTCTCGACATAATAAGAGTAGTTTCCCTTGTACTTATATATTGTATTATCTTCTAATTCAATTATTTCATTGCATACCCGGTCGAGGAAATACCTGTCATGCGTCACCATAAACAAGGTCCCTTTTGCCTTCTCGAGGTATTTTTCGAGCCATTCGATCATCTCCAGATCGAGGTGGTTGGTAGGTTCATCAAGGATCAGAAAATCGGGTTCATCAATCAAGATATGAGCCAATGCAACTCTTTTTTTCTGCCCTCCCGAAAGAAATTTGATTTGCTGATTCACATCTGTTATCTTCAACTGCGTCAGAATCTGCTTAATCCGAAGTTCAAAATCCCATGCATTCAGCACATTCATTCTCTCAATGGCATTATCTAAAAGATGCGGATCGTGACTTTCAAGTGCCGTTTCGTAGTTTTTTACAGCCTGAATCAATTCCCCTGTCGAGTTAAATGCAGCTTCAAGCACCGTATCTTCAGGATTCAAATCCGGATTCTGACGCAAATATCCGATTGAAATATCGTTTGACAAAGTTGATTTGCCCGAATCGGGGGTCTCCAAACCTGCAATGATATCCATTAATGTTGACTTTCCAGCGCCGTTTTTTGCAATCATTGCGACTTTTTGGCCTTCGGAAACTGAAAAGCTAATTCCATCAAAAAGAGGCGATTCACCCCAATATTTTGTGAGATTTTCTACTTGCAGGTATGAGATCATAAACAATTAAAATTACAGCCGCAAAATTAACACGAAAATCTACAAAAGAGATCTTAATTTTAACCCACACCTTAAAAGAGATTCCATGCAAATAAAAGAGAGGTTTGAGAAGGTCATCGAATGGTTTAAAGTAAATATGCCTGTGGCCGAAAGTGAACTTCAATACCACAATCCGTATGAATTGCTGGTGGCTACAATTCTATCAGCACAATGTACCGACAAGCGCGTAAATCTGATCACCCCGGAACTACTTAAGCGGTTTCCTACTGCAGAAAAGCTCGCTGAAGTTGAGCCTGACGAAGTTTTTGAATACATTCGTTCCTGTTCATATCCAAATAATAAGGCAAAGCATCTGGTTGGAATGGCACGCAAACTTATCACGGATTATAATGGTGTTATGCCTGATGAGGTGGATGAACTGGTCAAATTGCCGGGTGTCGGACGAAAAACTGCGAGTGTGATAGCCTCCGTAATCTTCAATAAACCAGCCATGGCTGTCGACACACATGTCTTCAGGGTGGCAGCACGCATCGGACTGTCGGTCAACTCAAAAACTCCGGTTGAAACGGAGAAACAACTGATCGCAAACATCCCCGAAGAGATAATACCGATTGCCCACCACTGGCTGATTTTGCATGGCAGATATGTCTGTGTTGCCCGGAACCCAAAGTGTAAAGAGTGTGGACTGAAGCCTTACTGCGCCTACTTTACAGCTAAGAAAGAGGAATGAACACCAGTGAATTTTAGGTCCATTAAAAAACATATGCAAAAAATTCACTATTTAAACTAAGTAAAAATTGGCAATCGAATTTGTTTTTTGTCCATTCTTTATAACTTTGCGACGTGAATTTGAAAAAATAATAAATTAATCATAAACAAAAATTCAAGTTAGTTATGGCTTACAAAATTTCTGACGAATGTATCGCTTGCGGAACTTGCATCGACGAGTGTCCTGTAGAAGCTATCAGCGAAGGTGAAATCTACAAAATTGATAGTGAACTTTGTACCGACTGTGGTTCTTGCGCTGAAGTTTGTCCTACCGACGCAATTTCTCCGGAATAATTACAAGTAGATATTAACTGAAAGCCTGCTGATTTTAGCGGGCTTTCTTGTTTTAATCCCTTTCCGGATATACTATTCCAGACTTATGGCGTATGATGTCCAATGTCTTGATTAATTTCAGACTCATCGAATGTGGCATAATTTCGCTTTCAAACCGGTTTTCGTCCAGACATTTCATTGCTTCAGCTGCCTCCTGTTTTAAACCGCAGACACTCGCCTCCCATTTGTAATGCTTGACCTCAGAACCTGGCCTTTCAACATCAAGCGACTGATCTACCGCACTCGATCGTCGTAATCGAAGCGTACCAAATTCACAAAAAATGTCGGTACCAAGACCAGAGGCAGCGACAAAAGAGGCAAATATTGAAGCCGTTACCCCATCGGGATAATCAAACCGAATGGAAACACCCTGATCAACTCCGGTTTCAGAAAAGTCAGCCCTGCCAATAATCTGATCGGGTTCGCCCAAAAAATAGAGGGCATCAAAAACCGGATATAGACCGATATCGAGCAAAGCCCCTCCCCCCAACTTAGGGTTCATTAAGCGTAACGAATTGTCATATGGTGCTTTGTTGAATCCAAACCAACCCTGAATATATTTCACCTTCCCTAACTCCCCCGATTCAATCACCCGTTTTGCCTCTTTATAAGACGGCTGATGGGGCGTAAAGAAAGCCTCCATAAAGAAAACATTGTTTTCGTGAGCACAAGCAATCATGCTGTCCACCTCTTTTTGATTCAATGCGAGTGCTTTCTCACAAAGTACCGGTTTCTGATGGTTCAGGCAAAGGAGTGCATGTTCCGCATGAAGACCATGCGGCGATGCAATGTATATAATATCCACCTCAGCGTCTGCTACTAAATCGTAGTAATTGTCGTAATATCGTTCTGCACCAAATTCTTCTGCAAATTCTTTTGCACGTTGGGCGTTTCTCGATCCGACCGCATAAATGTGCGCATTGTCAAGTTGTTGCAATTCAGTTGCAAATTTTCGGGCAATATTTCCGGGGGCAAGAATACCCCAATTGTAAACTTTCTTAACCATACATTTCGTTATAGAACTTAATTTCTCCTTCGATACATCAAATCTAAAAATTATTATCAATTTTGCATGCCTTATTGCAATTAAAGAAATGGAAAAACAACCTTCAAGAAGCGAGGCATTTGCGCTTTTATGTGAATACAATAAACAAGAAAGTCTGATCCGGCATGGTTTGGCGGTTGAAGCCGTAATGCGCTATTTTGCAGGTAAATCAGGAGAAGACATTGAAAAGTGGGGTGTAATTGGTCTTTGTCACGACCTTGATTATGAGCAATTCGCCAATCAGCATTGCACAATGACCCGGAAAATACTTGAAGGCCAAAACTGGCCCGAAGATTATATCCGGGCAATCGTAAGTCATGGCTGGGGAATATGCTCAGATACAGAACCTATTCACTATCTTGAAAAAGTTTTATTTGCAATTGACGAACTTACAGGATTGATTACTGCCAGCGTTTATGTCCGACCATCAAAAAGCATTCTCGATCTCACCACTAAATCGGTAATGAAGAAATGGAACACACGATCGTTTGCAGCCGGAGCCAACCGCGAAGTGATTTCAAAAGGAGCAGAAATGCTTGTAATGAGCGTGGAAGAGCTTATTGATGAGACGATTCTTGCCATGCAAAACGGGGCAGATATGATCGGACTTAAAGGAAATCTTTAATAATGCTGTTTTTTACTTTCAGGCAAAAGCCTTTGGTTCAGGTTAATTTATATCTGTAAAACCGAATAACAAAGTTGTCACAGCATTGTTATAGGAGAACAGACCTTTGCTCAAAAAAAGCTATACATCAGATAGAATTTATCAAGAATATTACACCATGAAAACAGAGCAGCGTACCTATTCTGAAGTCAATGGCTGGGTGACAAAAAATGACAACAGCCTTGGAAACCTGGCTCAGCTTGTTTACTTATTTGGCAACAAAGACCTGCTAAAGAAACAGCAACATATTGATTTTATAAAAGGCGTTTACCCCTCGGCGCAAATTGTTGGCTGTTCTACATCCGGAGAAATCTGTCAGGAAGAAGTGCTTAATTCCAACATTGTGTGTACAGCAATCTGGTTTGAGAATACATCAGTTGAAATTGCAGAAGAGCGCATCGAAAAAATGGAAGACAGCTTTCCGGTTGGTGAAAAACTGGCAGACAAGCTCGATAAAGAACATCTCGTTTACCTTATGATCTTGTCGGAAGGATTAAATATAAATGGAAGCGAACTCACAAAAGGCTTAAATTATAGACTTAACGACAGAATTCCCATAACGGGTGGCCTGGCCGGAGATCAGGACAACTTTGTTGAAACGGTGATTGTTCACAACAAGGCAGGTGAAAAAAACCTGGTTTTGGGCATTGGATTCTATGGCGAACATCTTCAGGTAGGCTACGGATCAATGGGCGGGTGGGATTCGTTCGGAGTTGACCGCGAGGTTACTAAATCAAACGGAAATATATTGTACGAGCTTGACGGACAACCCGCACTTGAGCTTTACAAACGGTACCTGGGCGTTCACGCCGAAGATCTGCCCTCCTCGGCAATGTTATTCCCGTTAAGCCTCCGTCTAAAAAATTCAGCAACGGCACTTGTCCGTACGGTCTTATCAGTAAACGAAACCGATGGAAGTATGATATTTGCAGGTGATATTCCTCAAGGCGAATATGTCCGGCTCATGAAAGCCAATTCTGACCGGCTCATTGATGGTGCCAGCGATGCCGCTGAAATGTCAAAAACCAGCCTCCGGAATTCTAATCCGGATCTTGCAATTCTGATTAGCTGTGTAGGCCGGAAATTGGTCTTAAAGCAAAGAGTAGAAGAAGAACTTGAGATTATTCGCGAGGTAATTGGCAGCAATACTTTAATGTCAGGCTTCTATTCCTACGGCGAAATATGCCCGATCAAACCGTTCGTGCAACATTGTGAACTTCACAACCAAACCATGACAATTACACTGTTTAAGGAAGTATAAACCATTATGAAAATCAACTTGAACAAACTTTTGCTGCGCCAGATTAAACGACATTTCGGTTCTGCAGATAATGTTCCTGATCAGTTTAAAGGTATCCTTGCGGATATCAACAATACCTATGAAAATTTTGAAGACGATACTCAGTTGCTTCAGAATTCAATAGAGATTAGCTCGCAGGAACTCAGGGATGCTTATCAGAAACATAAGCTGGATGCCAAAGTGCAGAAAGAGACCATCAATAAGATAAAAGAAGCCATTTATGCGCTCAATCCTTCAGACGAGGTGACTAAGAGTAAAAGCGAAGCAACCACTTCGGACACCAGTTATTTGTTTGACTCGCTGCTCCGATTGATTGATGAACGCAAACACGCTGAAGAGGAGATTCTTAAACTATCAATAGCGGTTGAGCAAAATCCTGCATCCATCGTCATTACAGATCTCAAAGGCAATATTGAATATGTAAATCCCAAGTTTTGCGATCTGACCGGTTACAGAAAGGACGAAGTTATTGGTAGAAATCCAAGAATATTGAAGTCTGACAGCACACCACATGAATACTTCAGGGAACTTTGGGAAACAATTTTGTCAGGTAACGAATGGCGCGGAGAATTGCATAACAAAAAGAAGAACGGAGATCTTTACTGGGAATCCGCTCTGATATCTCCAATCATAAACGAGCGTCAGAAGATCACCCATTTTATTGCAATTAAAGAAGATATTACTGAACGCAAAAGAGCAGAAACGGAAAGAGTCCGCCAGGCCGGACTGATCACTTCATTGCTTGACTCCATCCCCGATATCATCTTTTTCAAAGACACCAACGGAGTTTATCTCGGCTGTAACCCTCCTTTTGCAGAATTTGTCGGGAAATCAAAAAATGAAATTGTTGGAAAGAACGACTATGACCTCTTTGACAAAGAGACAGCCACGTTATTCCGAAAATTTGACAATGAAATGCTTCAACAAAAAACAGCCCGTCATAATGAAGAATGGATTACTTATCCCAATGGCAAAAAGATACTTATTGACACACTTAAAACACCCTATTGGGCCAGTGATGGCAGCCTTATAGGAATCCTTGGAATCAGCCGTGATATTACAAAAAGAAAAGAAGCAGAAGAAGCACTGCAGCTTAGCAGCGAAAAATGGGAAGCCATTATAGCAGCCTCGCCCGACGGAATTGGTATTGTATCGTTAGATGGGATGGTGAAATATGCCTCTGATAAGCTGGCTGTGATGTATGGCTTTCCGGCAGACCAAAAAAATGCAATTGTAGATCAATCCATCTTTCGTTTTACCGACCCTTCAAATCATGCGGCTTTAAAAGAGAATATATTAAAACTGCTTGCAAGCGGAGGCGGTTCAAACATCACAGAATATCAAACGGTTAAAACAGACAACAGCAGGATATATGTTGACACAAACTCAACCGTCTTATACGATTCGAATGGAAACCCGTCCAGCATTCTTTTCATCCAGCGCGATGTTACCAAACGTAAACAAGCCGAAGAAGCACTGAGCAACGAACGTGCACTTTTCAGAACCATCATCGATTTGATTCCGGATGCCGTTTATGTAAAAAATATTGACGGGCAAAAAATATTAGCCAACCCAAAAGAAGTTCAATTTGCAGGAAAAACTAACGAAGATGAAGTCATAGGCAAGACCGATTTTAATTTATATCCCGATATAGATGCAAAACGTTCCTTATCGGAAGATCAATTGGTACTTCAGTCAGGCAAATCTATTCTGGATGTTGAAGGAACACTAACCGATAAAGATGGGACCCTGCATTGGCTTTTGGTATCCAAAGTACCATTGCGCGATGTGCATGAAAAAATCACTGGTTTAGTTGGTGTAACACGCGACATCACCGAACAGAAGAAATCAGAAGCAGCACTCGTAAATGCCAAGCTCACGGCAGATATTGCCAGCAAAGCCAAATCAGAGTTCCTGGCAAATATGAGCCACGAAATTCGCACGCCACTCAACGGTGTTATCGGATTCACCGATCTGCTACTCAAGACACCCTTAAACAAAATCCAGCAGCAATATGCTGAAAATGTGAATACCTCAGGATTTTCACTGCTGGGAATCATCAATGACATTCTTGATTTCTCGAAAATCGAGGCCGGGAAAATGGAACTCGATTTAATTAATACCGATGTTATTGAACTCGCTGAACAAACATCCGACATCATTAAATACCACGCCTCGCAAAAAGGACTCGAACTATTGCTGAATATCCAGGTTGATCTTCCGCGCTTCATTGTGGCAGACTCGACAAGACTAAAACAAATATTGGTCAACCTCCTGGGGAACGCGATAAAATTTACAGCAACAGGTGAAGTAGAACTGAAAATATCTTTTACCAAAACAGACGAAATCTCGGGTAAATTCACTTTTTCTGTCCGCGATACAGGGATTGGGATCAACGAAGAACAGCAGAAAAAACTATTCAAGGCATTTTCCCAGGCCGATACATCAACAACCCGAAAATTTGGCGGAACCGGACTTGGACTTGCCATTTCGAATATGCTGGCCGAAAAGATGGGAAGTAAAATTGAAATTCTCAGTCAGCCTGGTAAGGGTGCTACTTTCTTTTTTACGATTGAAACGGAATACGAGGCGGGCGAAAAACTTGAACCCGGCAGTTTAACCGGCATCAACCGAATCCTGGTCATTGATGACAACGACAATAACCGGATGATTCTTGAACACACCTTCCTTAACTGGGGCATCGGATTTACAGGAATCGACAATGGCCTTTCGGCCCTCAAACTGATTGAAAAGTCACAGACATTTGACGTTATAATCGTCGACTATCACATGCCGTTTCTCAATGGTATCGATACAATCAAAATGATAAGGGGTCAGCTGGACCTGTCGGCCGAAAAGCAGCCTGTTATTTTACTCCATAGCTCGTCCGATGATATTGCGATCTATGATGAATGTAAAAGGCTGGGCGTAAGGTTTAACCTGACGAAGCCCGTAAAATCGCAAGAGTTGCTACAATACCTGAAAAACATTCACAGTCAACCTTTTTTGACAGTAAAAGATCGCGAAAACACATCAGCGATTTCATCTGCAATACTTACGAACGATTTTTCTCCTGTTATACTTGTCGCGGAGGATGTCTTTTTAAATATGGTGCTGGTAACCACCATCATTAAACAAATGATTCCTAACGTGACAATTCTGGAAGCCAAAAATGGAATCGAAGCTTTTGAAACAGCCATTGATAAAAATCCGGATCTTGTATTGATGGATGTTCAGATGCCTGAAATGTCAGGAATTGAGGCCACTGTAAAAATACGCAGCTACGAAAACGGGACAGGAAACCATCTTCCGGTTATTGCATTAACCGCCGGAGCCATCAAGGGAGAAAAGGAAAAATGCATTGAAGCAGGAATGGACGATTTTTTAACTAAACCAATTGACCAGGTTAGTTTGCGCAGAATATTGGAAAAACACCTCAATCTGATTGATCGCAAAACCGATGTTCCTCCGGATATGACGCTTATGAATAATGACGCAATCCATTTTGATAAAGCGATGTTTATGGAAAATATCGGGAATAGTCAGGCCATTTATGATGAGTTACTCGAAGTTGTTCCGATACAATTCTCAACTGATCTGGCATTGCTGGAAACGGCGATCAGTGAGCGAAATTTGCCGGATATTAAGAAAGCAGCCCATTCAATCAAAGGTTCTTCGTTGAATATGTGTTTTATTAAACTGGCGGAACTGGCAAAAGAAATCGAATCGGATATAAATGACGATCATTTGGAAAATCTTGATGCGGTGTATAACGACCTTATTTCAGAATGGAAATTGCTTCAATTGGTTTTAGAGCAAAAAGAATAATTCTATGCTTCGGGCTTTTTTCCCGGATTGTTACCGTCATTAAGCAGAAACAGGTTGTAGCGGGCGGCGTCCTTCTGGAAGACCAGTTTGGCGCAAAAGCAAACCAGCGTGATCTTCTCCCAGACCGTATTCAACGCAGTAATTCTGTTGATTGCGTCCAGTTTGCGCTGTTTCTTCGCATTCTCCTGTGCGACATCCAGATCGACAATGTTATCGGCCATGGATAATAACAGGTCGATCTCCGACAATTTCATCCCTTTCCCTGTTAATGCGGCTTTGATTTCGGGCTTCGACGCCTGTATAAATGCGGTGCGGAGCAACATGGGGAGTTTGATGGCGCTTCTGCTTGCCGCGGCGTATTGCGGCTGACCGAATAAGCTCATAGCCGTTGCATCGTCGCTGAAAGCAAGCCGGACATACAACAACAGCGACTGGTAGAGGTTGGCCCCCTGCGCTATCAGCGCATTAAGCGCCTCCGTACTGTTAACCTGATTTAAAACTGACGCATAATCGGGAAGAATTTCCCGGGCTGAGTTTGTGGCGGCTTCCCATTCCGCGGCAAAAGGGTCGGCCAGCTGGGGAAACCGTTTAACAAACCGGCTCTTGTTCTTAATGAATGACGCCAATTTTACACCCGACTGCTGCAACAACGCTTCATCAGATTTCTTGAAGTTGCGGATTACTTCTTCCGGTTTTTTCATGGTGATGAAATTAAAGTGAATTATACCGTTGAAGGCTGTGTTGGAATACCTTTTCAATAGTAAAGTTAGGAATAGAAGATGAAATGTACAATAGATTTATCAAAAATATTAACGGAAATATTTTGTCTTTGCAAGGAAGTATTTCACCTGAATACGGAAGGCATATATTGCTGTAAGGAAGTAATTATTTTGAATACGGAAGATATTTAAATTTGGCTTCAATTATCTTCCCTGTTAAATCGTTAATATTCCCTATAACTGTAAATATCTTCCCTTTGACGGATAATAACTTCCCTTACAGGTCATTGATCTTCCTTTTTTCAGAATAAAACATTTAATCTTTCTATTGATTCGGCCACAGCCCCATTCAAACTTTTTCAATCAAAATTTATTTGTAATGCGAATTAAGGGTTAAAAATTAGTGGGATGAAAGCAGCAGCGAGCCTTCCAAAGACATAAACCATCAGCCCTTTTGTGGATCGCACTTTTGACGCTCTTTGAATGTCTGTTTTTTCAATCAACCAATTGAATAATGA
>JANXZJ010000159.1 GCA_025355585.1 Mariniphaga sp.
TTTGCTCATTACAGTTGATTAACTCTTTGAAATTTTCGCTGTTGTTCAAGCAATAAAAGTCAAAATACCTAATAGCATCTTTACTTTCATAAAACTGAATTACAAAGTCGTTGAAAAAAATCAAATTTGGGTTTATGTCACTTGAATATCCTACATAATTTGTTGTGTATTCTTGTTCATTACCAACTGTTTCTAGATAAGTAACAGAAATTGGAAAATGGTTCAGTTCGCTGTCCTTTATTGCTTTGAAGTTGAGGATAATTTGTCTAAGATTTTCTGATGTGTCTCCTGAAATTTTTAGAGTATCATCACAAACGGATGTCCTCCATACTTGCAAATAGAAAAACAATCTGATTGACTTTACATCATTAAAACTCATTCGGTCCGTTGCTAATAAATTTGCGTTGCGGAACTTGGGAAGTGTGTCAGCGATAAACTTATTCTCAATTTCAGTAAAGTAGCCTTCACAAACACTACAAAATACATTGTCAACTGAAAATGGAATTGCTTTTGCTTTCTCTATTTCATCATCTGATACTTGTCTGTGTATATTTCAATCGAAAAGGGTTCTTCGTCACATTTGGGGAATTCATATATTAAAGAAAAAAGTGAGATAAACATCAGATTAACAGCAATATAAGTCTTTATTTTCTTGATATTTTGATTGATAATTATTATCTTTAAGTAATTTAATGCCAGCTACTTAAGATGATAAAACGCCTAATTTTCTTGCCCGGATTTCGTATTGATAACATTGAACATAATAATTCTTCATTTTACGTTTTTGCATCGATTAAGTCCAAGCGGTCCCAATGCCCTGTCTGTGGAAGTTTCAGCACCTCTGTTCACGATTCTTATACCCGTAAATTAGCTGACCTTTCTGCTTTTCAAAATTCCACGACAATCTTGCTTAGAACACGGAAATTTAAATGCAAAGATTCATCGTGTGATCGCAAAGTGTTTTCCGAACAGACACCTCATACCATGCGATACTCCAGAAGAACTGCCCGGGCATCGAGTATATTGGACACACTATCGATCGAACTTACAGGAAAACTTGGAAGCCTGTTATCTAAACAACTCTTGCTTCCGGTAAGCACCTCTACTGTTACCCGGATAGCAATGAAACAAAAACTACCAGAGGTTATACAACCCATAGTCCTTGGAGTTGATGATTGGGCATTTCGTAAAGGTGTAAATTATGGAACAATCTTAATTGATATGGAAACATCCAGACCCATTGAGTTATTGGCATCAAGAGAACGTTCCGATCTAAAGCGATGGCTTAAGAAATACCCTAATGTTAAGATTGTTACCAGAGATCGTGCAAGTTCATACTCTTCAGCTATTAATGAGGTTTGTCCGGATGCAATTCAAGTTGCTGATCGATTTCATCTTTTAATGAATCTATCTGACGCTTTAGACAAATACTTTAAAAGTGCACAAGCTGGGATCAGATCAGGTTGCTGATAAAAAACAAAACAGAGGAAATTATAAAAATGTCTACAAGTAGTAAGCTCGACGATAAGGAAGATTTAGATCCCGCGACCATCACTGCTACTCCTGAATTAAAACCATTAAATACAGATCAAAGAATTGACAATTTCAACAAAGTGAAGGAGCTCCAGGCAGAGGGTATTAGCACCAAAAAAATCTCAAAAGTTATAGGAATATGCCGCAAAACCGTTCGCTCATATATTATTCAGGAATCGTTACCACCCAGAATCAGCTCGACCTCTACAAATATTGCTTCATTTACCAAACTTATTTTAGCTCGGTTAAACACTAAGGGCTATAAGATAAAAGACATAATTGATGAGATTCTTTTATTGGGATTTAATGGTGGCAGAACACAGGCTTATCATAACATAAACATCTTAAAGTCGGACTTCAAAATTAATATCCCCAGTTTCACTGATGTTCTGCAATATACTATTCCTTATATTAAACCGTTAAGTTCAAGAAAATTAGCAAAATACATTGAAGTCTGTATTAAAGATATAGCTGACCTCGACGAAAGAAACTATATGGAAATGCTTTTGGATAATATACCTGAATTACGTATAGTTCGGAAATTAGTTAAAATTTTTAAAACGATGCTCAAAAGAAACAGCGGTAACATTAGAAGATGGATTGATTTTATAATGCGATCAAAGCGTAAGTTGGCGGGATTGAAAACATTTGCTAATGGCTTACTGCAAGATATTAAGGCTGTTGAGAATGGAATGCGATTACCTTGGAGCAATGGAGCTGTCGAAGGTCACGTTAACCGCATTAAGACCATAAAGAGACAGATGTATGGTAGAGCTGGTTTTGAACTGTTACGAAGGAAGGTGATTTTGTCTCAAACCGGATAATGCGTCCCCAAATGTGACGAAGAACCACAAAGCGCCGTATATGCTACCGAAGTTTCGCCGGAAGAGTATATGACCTACACCACGGAAGAAACCGAAAAACAGGAAGTGTTGAAACTGGCCGAAAAGCTGGAGGGCAACATCGAACTGGCCATCAAACAACTGGCGG
>JANXZJ010000171.1 GCA_025355585.1 Mariniphaga sp.
CGGAACTGCAACTAACTTAGACGGAGAATTCGTTTTCTCAAATTTCCCGAAAGGTACTACTACGATTATTGTAAGCTATCTGGGTTATACTGAACAAGCAATCCCTATTACCCTGGCAGCTGGAGAAACTAAAACTATTGAAGTCAAACTGGAGGTATTATACACTCTTGGCGAAGAAGTTGTAGTTACTGCGCAGGCGATGGGTCAAAGAGCAGCCATAAATCAGCAGTTGTCTTCGCTTACCGTAGCAAATGTTATTTCCTCTGAAAAAATGGAAAAATTGCCTGATGCCAATGCCGCTGAGGCAATAGGCAGGCTACCCGGAATATCTTTAAAGAGATCCGGAGGAGAAGCTGATAAAATTGTAATCCGTGGTTTGTCCCCAAAATACAGCAATGTAACCATGGAAGGAGTGAAGATGGCTTCCACGGATAATACTGACCGAAGTGTTGATTTGAGTATGATTCAAGGTGAAATGCTTTCAGGTGTCGAAGTCTCTAAGTCGTTGCGTGCTGATATGGATGCCGATGCCCTTGGAGGTACAGTCAACCTGAAATTGGCAAAAGCTCCGGAGGTAAGAAAAATTGACCTGTTGGTAGAAGGTGGATATGCCAACCTTTCGAACAGTTACGCAAATTACAAAGCTTCAGGTGGGTTCAGCGACAGGTTCTTTAACAAGAAACTGGGTGTGAGCTTTAAAGCTTCGTATGAACAAAAACAAATGCCTTCCCAGCAATTTAATGCGGGGTATTCAGGTGCTTATTGGAATTTTAAAACCACAAATGGGGCTATTGTTGATTCTTCACTTAATGTCAGAACCCAAAGTGCAACTCTTACTGATCTGCAGCAAGAGCGCAAACGAACCAATGGTAGCCTGATTCTGGATTATCACAATGACTGGTGGGACATAAGTTTTTTTAATTTGTTTAGCCAGAAAAACGATGATGTTACCTCAAGAGATAACGTATATGAATTCACTACAGGCACTGAAAACTTCCGATTAAATCTTACTCAAACAGAATGGAAGACAAGTACCCGGACCCACACTCTACAAAATACTTTTCGCTTTGGGACTTCGAAAATTGATGTCAACCTTTCAACTACCCATGCAGATGCAGGGAACACGAATCAAAACTTTCCATTTGTTGAAATCAATGCCTATGGCTTAGACCAAAACTGGTTGGTTTACAGGCTTCCCCAGGATGCAATTAATAAAGTGGGTGGTCCTGATTCTTTGAAAGTGAAGGATACCTATTTGAGATCGTTTTATATGGGAAGTCAGTCATTGATTGATGATAACTATGATGCAAAACTTGATTATGAACTGACTTTTTCATTATTCAGCAATGTTTCAGGGAAGCTAAAAGTGGGAGGAAAATATCACGAATTAACCAGAACAAGTGATGGAACAACTAGGGGTTGCATTTTCGAATCGGGGGGAAATGTTACCCATCGTCAGTCTTTACTCGCCACATTCCCATGGCTTACCACCGATATTAATTCTCAACGGGGAATTAGCGCTCATAATTTTGTAGATCCGTCGTATAATCCTGGTGAATTTTTAAATGGAAGGTATCAATTGGGCTGGAGTGCTGATGTAAATTTATTGACAGATATGCAGGGCCAATTTTATGGCGGTGAGAGTGATACCAGATATATCATGGATGGTGTTGAGAGTTATCAGAGCGATTATGTGGCCACTGAAAAACTGGCAGCTCTTTATTTAGAGACAGAATTGAATATCGGCGAAAAGCTCATGCTGTTACCCGGTATCAGATATGAAAAAACGAATACAGAGTACTCTGCGTATCAGATTAGAACCAATAGCGGACAAAGCGGGATTGAAGAAAATCCCAAATATGTAACTACCTTGAGATCCAACGAGAAATGGTTCCCGTCGTTGAATATGAAATATAAAGCCACTGATTATTTCACGGTGCAGGGTGCATTTTACGAAAGTACTTCGAAACCAAGTTTCCGCGAGATTTCACCTCTGATCATTTATCCAAATGAAGGAACCTACATTCAATCGAACAATCCATACCTGCAACCTTCAACGGCCTACAATTATGATTTAGGTTTCTCGGTGAATAATAAGAAAATTGGTCTGTTTACGGTTTATGGCTTTTACAAACAAATCAACGATCTTATCTTCACAATGGTAGGGTACAAGCCAGCCAAAAAGGGATCGATCGTGGGAGGTCCGGCTGACCTGAACGATCGCCTTCTGGGCGGTGAGTATTACGATCCGAAATATCTGGTATCAGACATGACAACCAATCTGCCTTTCAACAATCCGGAGAAAGCTGTTGTAAAAGGACTTGAATTCTCTTGGCAAACCAATTTCTGGTATTTACCGGGACTTCTAAAAGGCTTGGTGCTTGATCTCAACTATTCTATCCTTAGTTCCGAAACCAGATATCCTTATTTCGAAGCGGTGGTCACTGGTTACGATGATTCAGGTTTTATACCACAGCCTATCTATTCTCAGCAATATAAAACAAGAAGCGGACCGATGCAGGATCAGCCTCAATCAATTCTGAATGCTATATTAGGATGGGATTACAAAGGTTTTAGCAGTAGGGTATCTTACCGGTATCAAAGCAAAACTGTGGAAAGTCTGGATGCAAAATATTCTGTTTTTGACAGCTACTATGATACATTTTCTTTGGTTGACTTGATGCTGAGCCAAAAAATTACAAAGAATATAATGACTACTCTGAATGTGACAAATATTGGAAATCACATTGATGATTATTATTATGGAACTCAACCTGGAAGAATAGCTTTGCCAACAAGTGCCCAGTTCTATGGCATCCGCGCTCAACTAGGAGTAAAAATTAACCTATAAAAAAGGAGGTATAATGGATAACAAAACAAACGGTATTAATTCACCATTTAATTTAACGAATTCAAATTTAAACCTTTAAAATTTTATCTCATGAAATTAAGAAATTTACTTTTTCTATCTGTGAACTTACTTTTTGCAGGTTCCTTATTTGCTCAGGAAGATATAATTGTAATCGAGGGCGGCGCTACAAAAGGTGGTCTGCTTGAAGCAACAATCAATAGCGATACTCTTCCAAATGGCGCCAGAAAAAATCCAAACCGGATTTATGAATTGAAAGCTGGTTTATTTTATCTCCAACATGCAGCTATAAACGTTAAAAACCCTACAGGCACAATCACTATCAGAGGACAGAAGGGCGGACCAAAACCGGTAATTTTAAAACAACCTCTCAATGAAGTAGCTATTGGGACTAATATTATTAATGGCAATTTGGTCTTTCAGAATATCCAGTATCATCACCAGCAAACAAATGGAACGATTGACTGGGATTCGTTCGATATAAACGGTGACAACCATACGGTTAAAGTTGAAGATTGTTTGATCGAAAACGCAAAAATGGGTTTCAATTTAGATGGTGTTGTGCATGGAGCCAAAATTACACTTCGGCATAATTATTTCCGCGATCAGCATGATTTCACCCAGTGGTGGGCCGGCCGTGCAGCTGAATGTAAGCAGGCAATCGATACTCTCATTATTGAAGACAATACCTTTACCGGTTCCGGA
>JANXZJ010000180.1 GCA_025355585.1 Mariniphaga sp.
GTTGCAATCACCGATTGCCAGGTATTCCTGGTCGAAAAGGATGCCATCGCGAAGGTCATAAAACAAAACGGTTTGTTTGGTTTTACAATGATAACAAGGTACTTCGAACAGAATGCAAATCTTTTCGATACGCTCCGAACGGTTATCTATAAACAAATGAACGGACGCATTGCTGAAACACTACTGTATATTGATGGATTTAAGAATGAGAATCCTCATATTTTTCAACTCCTTTCACGTAAAGACATTGCTGACTTTGCCGGGATTTCGACCGAGAGTACTGTGAAATTATTGAAGAGCTTTGAGAAAGATGGACTGATTGAATTGAATGAAAAAGATATTCAGGTTGTTAACCATAACGGATTGCTCGAAATAAGTAAAAAGGGATAAATTCAACTACCAGAGTTCCACCAATATTAAAATGTGACCGTTTTGTCAGCCCAGACAACCACATTTACGCAATCAACCATTGTTGAAACCGGGCAAGCCTCCGTGCTGTCCAACTGACGTGATTTCAAACATGTGCCGCAGGCAAGTATTTCACCTCCAGCCTTCACGAAATTTTTAAGTTGTACATCAACATTGTATTTTTCATGAGTTAGGCCCTCGCATTCAACTGCTTCTCCCATTAAAAACACTTTTACTTCGTGACCAATCTTTATTGCAGTTACCGCAAAACGAAAGGCATTCCATGCTTTTTCGTACTCTTTAGTTTCGAGAATAATTCCGATTCTCATTAGGTTGTTTGTTAAAAAGTTAATACAATTTTGTTTTTACGGATCAGTTCGTACAAATCGGGAAGAGAACTTGTAAACTTGTGGTTCATTATTATTCCGGCTTTTCAAACAGGTTTAAAAGCCCCCAAAAGTTGATTTAACCTGATTTATAGTAAGAGTTTATTTATAGCATTAATAAGCACTTCGATTGCAAAATCTATTTCTTCTTTCGTAGAGTTTTTCCCTGTTGAAATCCGTACCGTTGCGGCTGCTGTCCTGAAATCGAGGTTCATCGCCTGAAACACTGAAGAAATGGTTGTTTCGCCAGAATGACAGGCTGAACCGGTAGATATCAAAACATCGCTGCTGATGACTGAAGCCAACGCGTGCGCACTGACATTTTCGAAAGCTACACTCAGCGTATTCGGCAGACAATTTTCCAGGTTACTGTTGATGTGAACTTTATCTCCGAGCCGTGAAACCAGTCCTTCAATCAGCCTGTCGCGTGAGACCTTCATATTCTGCTGATTCTGTTTAAAATCACGTACTGCTATTTCACAGGCTTTTCCGAGTCCGACCGTATGAATGACATTTTCGGTACCCGGGCGGATCCCTTTTTCCTGTCCGGCGCCATGCATCAGGCTTTCAATCAGGGTTCCTTTCCGGATGTAAAGTGCGCCGATCCCTTTGGGCGCATACAGTTTATGTCCGGCAATCGTCAGCAGGTCAACACCCAGTTTATTGACGTCTGTTTCAATTTTACCAACCGACTGTGAAGCATCGGTATGAAAAATAATCTTCTTTTCCCGGGCGATCACCCCTATTTCATGTATGGGCTGTATTGTTCCAATTTCATTGTTGGCATGCATAATTGTAACCAGGATTGTATCTGGCCGAATAGCATTCTTTACATGTCCCGGATCGACCCGTCCATATTGATCGACCGGAAGAAAAGTGATTTCGAAGCCCTGCGAACCCAGGTATTTGCAAACCTCCGTTACTGCGGGATGTTCGATGGCAGAGGTGATAATGTGCCGTCCTTTCTTGCTGTTTGCCAGGGCAATTCCTTGAATGGCAAGATTGTTCGATTCGGTGGCACAACTGGTAAAATAGATTTCTTCCGGCTTACAGTTGATCAATCCTGCAACCTGCTGCCTTGCTTTTTCAATTGCCTCCTTATTGCTTCTCCCGATTGAATAGGAGCTGGAAGGATTTCCATAATACGATTCAATATATGGAATCATTTCTTTTACGACCTCCGGATCAACCGGGGTGGTGGCGTTATAGTCGAGATACACCGGATTTTTCATTATGCGGGGGAATTTAATTGGACATACTTTGTTTCATTTTCCACTCCGGATAACCTTCGTCAAGTCGCCGGACCTGAAATCCCTGTTCTTTCAGCAGTTTCACAGCTTCGTCGGCCAGAACGCAAAATGGCCCGCGGCAATAGGCGATGATCTCTTTTTCTTTGGCAATCTCTTTCAGGTTGGCCATCAATTCGTTCATTGGTACTGAGATTGCCCCGGTGATGTGCCCGAATTCGTATTCTACCAATGGACGAACATCCAGCAGTAACACATTTCCGGCTTCAATCATTTGTTCCAGTTCACCAAGACTGACAGCATTCTGCG
>JANXZJ010000189.1 GCA_025355585.1 Mariniphaga sp.
CGGAACGTTTTCTGTGAAAAATAATTGGGCAGATTCTCGTCCGTATTAATTACGATACCTCCAAGTATGTAAACCGGAAATTTACTTAGCAAGGTTGGGTGGTGCTGAATAAGTGTGAGTATTTCCTTTTCAATTTCATTATAAACAAGTTGCGTCGTTTTCAGGATTGGAACATCAGCATTGCGTATTTCGTCGACTTTTGGAAGCAAGCGCAAGGCAAGGAATTCCGGCTGAAACATGGAATAGTCGGCCGGATTGATCTGATGAATTGAAGTAGATAACAGGTGATCCTGTACCATCATCAGCGCCCCGCAGGTATTGGTATGACGGTGCTGTCCGACGCGTTTTATTTGACCGATCTCTCCGGACCGTGAAAAACCAATATGGGGGCCCATTATAAACAAGGCCGCCCCACCGTCGGGGATATGATCAAAGAACGCTGTCAGACCGATTTCACCCACAAACGGATACCCGGCCAGTCCTCCCATAATAAAGGTCCCCTGCGGTGCCGGAAGGTTCATCTTAGAAGGTTGATGGTTTAGTTCATCGAAACAAAATGACGTGGCAACAATAATGCTGTTCATCTCAATACCTTCACGGTTGGCAATCTCAATCACTGCATTGTGCGCAACTTCCGACATGGTCGCATATTCGTCAAAGTATTGATTCAGTATTTTTTGCATGGACCTATAAATATTAAGATGTTGAATAATAAGGGATCAGCAGTTGGCGATTACCAACTGCTGATCCCAATTCCTCAGTCTCCAGGCATTTTTACCATGAAAACCGTTTTTGAAGTAACGCGTGGCGCTGACAAATTGTTGAGACGAATACCATATAGGGTAAAACCTATGTGATATTTTATTTTTCTGATTGTTTTAAATAATAGAAATAGCCTAAAAAGCTTACTGCAATACAAAATGACATGATGGCTAAAGAGTGGACACCTAATGGGCGGGTAAAATTAGCAATTGTGAGTCCGGCACCCAGTCCAGCCAAAATAGCAAACCATTTAATATTAATATTCCTGTTCTCATTGGGATTTGTCTGTAAAATCGACAAAGCAACGGTGTCAGTAATGCCTCTTTCCAAAATCTTGTTTTTAAGGCGATGGTCAAGGATCCGTTTCATGATGGTTAAGACAAAGATCATAAATAATCCAATTACAAAAATTGTTGCGCAGATTTCGAAAATTTTTCGGTCAAACTCGGTTGAATATCCATCCTGGGCACATGCAAAGAACGGGGTGGCAACTACTGCCGCTAAGCTTAAAATCTTTTTCATATTGTGAATTTTAATGTTTTATTTTGGATTAGACAGGTGCTTGAACTTAATGTTGCAAAATTCAACTGAAATTTAAAATCTTCATCTGCTTGTTATATTTGGCAAACATATCTATACACATAAATACTAAAAGACTTGCTAATGTTGTAATTACCAGATATGATACAATTGGGGTGATATCGGTAAGAGCGCTGGATAAAAAAGGCCAAAAGAAATAGATTGCAAAGCCTGTAATCAGGATCGAAACAACAGCTGTGATATAAAGAACGACATTCTCAAATGAAGTATTTTGTTTGGGCTGTGGCAATTGATTCATCACCAAATCAGTCAGGTTAAAATCAAAAACCGGTTTGGGTTGTACTTTAATTTCATTGAATATCAATTTATAGGTGTCAGCTTTTATCCGACAAGTTTCGCATGATTGAACGTGGTCAATTATTGCGGTAGTACAATTCCCGATACCTAATGCGAACTGTTGCATTTCGGCTTCCGAAAGATGTTTTGTTGTCATAGTTCATCTTGTTTGTGGTGAATCAATATATTGTCTTTCAAACCCTTTCTTGCTCTGAACAAATAATTCTTTACTGTTCCCATTGGCAATCCGGTTATTTCTGAAATTTCCTCATAACTCAGTTCTTCGTAGTGAAACAAGGTGATCAAAGTTTTGTAAAGAGGCGTAAGATAATCAATAGCTGAATGTAATATCTCAGTAAGTTCAGATCTGAATAATATATTTTCAGCTTCATTATTCGATAGGTCGATTAATTTATTAGCTGCTAACTCCAATGCTGAATTACTATTTTTATTTTCTTGTAACTTATTATCTAGTAAAGTTACTTTCTTTTTTTCCAGAAAGTTAAAACAGGTATTGAAGGCAATCTGACCAATCCATGTACTCAGTTTTGATTG
>JANXZJ010000003.1 GCA_025355585.1 Mariniphaga sp.
TTTCAGCGATGTCCGATATCCTGAATAACAAAATATTAAGCTTTAAATTTATTAATCACAATTCATTACAACTATTCCACAGATCTCATCAGCGAATAAACAAATCACGAAACAAAATGACATCAGCAAAACATTTAGGCATTTGGATGGATCATGCAAACGCCCACCTTATGGAATTTACAACCGACCCCATTAAAACAACTAAGATGGATTCAAACTTTACACACGAGGATAAAGAGCAAAGCCTTGGTAAGAGTGAAAACCAGATGCATCAAAAAGAGCAGCACCGCCAATCTGAATATTACAAAAAATTGGGAGAGACCATTAGAAAGTATGAATCCGTCATTCTCTTTGGTCCTACGGATGCGAAAGTCGAACTGTACAACGTTTTACGGGCAGATCATCGTTTCGCAAAAATAAAAATTGAAATAAAACAAGCGGATAAAATGACGGAGAACCAACAACACGCTTTTGTCAAAGAATATTTTTCAAAACACTAAGTTCAACTTTGTAAAAGGTGCTCTGGTTAATGCATTATTTTTCTGTTTTACTTTTCTGCGAAACCAGTTGTTTCATTTGAAATTTGACGTTTGGAAGATAAAACCGCCCCAGCAGCCAATGTTGATATGCCGCTGGCATCGGTATTTCTTTAATCTCTTCTGGTTTCAAACCTTTTTTTATTTGCGCTTCCGCTAACTGATTTATATTCTCAAGATACGTTAATAAAACATCGATATCATTCCTGTTTCCGACCGGACCATGGCCGGGGACCAGAATAGAAGGATTCAACGCCTTCATTTTAATAAGACATTTTTTGAGACTGTCGAGGCTTGCGTCTGCTATCCATGTGTGATTATTTATAAAAAGCAAATCACCCGTAAATATGATTTTACGCTTCGGGATATACACTATCAAATCACTCACCGTATGCCCCATGCCCATATCAATA
The DNA here is from genome assembly GCA_025355585.1 of Mariniphaga sp. Lineage (GTDB taxonomy): Bacteria > Bacteroidota > Bacteroidia > Bacteroidales > Prolixibacteraceae > JAAFHB01. The sequence goes on from JANXZJ010000003.1 coordinate 950, forward strand.
AGTTCTACCGATTGTTTGCTGCCTTTTATTGTCTCTCTTAACGTGACAATTTTGTCAGGCAAAACAGTTTGTAATATTTTCTGTGATTCAAGAATAGTTTTATAATAACTATTCCAGAACTCAAGCTGTATTTTTTGCGATGTATCATTTGCCGGAACTGCTGCAAGCGCGGAATCGGATTTGGCAATAACGGCAGGAAGATTTTGGTTATTGTTCTTAAATTCCTCACGCTCAGTTTTTTCAATAAGATCCCTGGTAACCAGGGTACTATAAACTGAAGCACCTTTAAAAACCTGGTTGCCGCGGATATGATCATCATGATAGTGGCTATTCACTACATATTTAACCGGACCAAGTCCCATTTCAATGATCACTCTTTTTAATTCTTGGGCAGCATAGGGAGAAATGAAGGGGTCAAAAACCAAGGTTTCATTTCCCAAATCAACGATCCCAGCATTACAGATCGCTCTGCCACCTGGTTTATGGATGGCTGCATACACGCCATGAGCAAGTTTTTTTATTTCAAAATCCTTCGAGGAAATTTGAGCAAAACATGCTACCTGAAAAGTAATGAGAAAAATTATAACAGAAAAGTAATGTCTAGGGTTCACGGCTTGCACGTCGCTCGAATAATTTCCTGCTTTCACACCTTCGGCAACTGGTAGCCATTATTATAGCTGGCACTCAGCAATGCATTCGCCTTCTCCTCATTGAATCTTGATTTGGCGGGATCCCAACTCACCTTATCGCCCGTCTTATACGAGATGTTTCCCATCTGGCATACCGTTGCCACATGGGCTCCAGCCTGAATAGAACATTTGAGATCGCTCATATTTCGGGACTTGACCACATCAATAAAATTTCGCATGTGAAAATCCAAACCATTCCCTTTGTTTGGTTGGAGCCGTATTGCCTCCATCCGCTTTGAATCCGGTATCACTTCCCATCCTCCCCGGTCGAGTACCAGCGTGCCGTTGTTGCCAATGAAGCTGATGCCATGATCGCGTCCATACGGTCCGTTATTAATGCTTTGCGCATGTTCCCAAATCATATTGTACCCATCAAACTCATACACTGTAGCGAGTGTATCGGGTGTCTCGTGGGCGCCATCCGGGTATGCGTACTTTCCACCAACTGCTACAGCCGATTTCGGAAACTTGGAATCCATGCCCAGCAACCCGTAGTCAATGCAGTGTACGCCCCAGTCGGTCATTAAACCTCCTGCATAATCCCAGAACCAACGAAAAGTAAAATGGAAACGGTTTCTGTTGAAAGGACGGCTTGTGGCAGGCCCTAACCACATATCGTAATCAACTCCTGCAGGTACGGGTTCGTCAGCCAGAACCGGAATCGAAGGACACCAACCCTGATAAGAGAATACACGCACTAGCCTGATTTTGCCCAATTTTCCTGAACGGATGAAATCAACAGCGCTCTGCCAATGTGGATCGCTCCTTTGCCATTGACCCACCTGAACTATTGTTTTGTGTTTTTGAGCGGCTTTCACCATGATGTTGCACTCTTCAATACTTCTGCCCAGCGGTTTTTCGCAATAAACATCTTTTCCGGCTTCGCATGCTGCAACCATCTGAAGACAGTGCCAATGATCGGGTGTTCCGACGATCACTACATCAATATCCTTATTTTCAATTAATTTACGCCAATCCTTGTAAAGGTTAGCAGGCTTTTTACCACGTATTTTTTCAACATCCGCAGCACGCTCATTCAGAACTCCATCATCAATGTCACATAGTGCAATACATTCAACTTCAGGATTTTCAAGAAATGCTTTCAAATCAGAAAAACCTTGTCCCTTGCAACCGATCAAACCTACATTTACCTTGTTACTTGCGGCGCAAGATGCCATTGTACTTGATAATGAGGAAACAAGTCCAATCCCAACAGCGGCGGATCCACTGCTTTTCAAAAATGTTCTTCGTGTTGTCATTCGAATAAGTATTTAATTTCAATGTCAGTTTCAGTCGAAAAAATAATTTCTAAAAACGTCAGAACAATGATAAAATGCGATTAACTATTTAAACAACAAATAATTAAATCATATCCTTCAATTACTAAAAACCTGCTAAAAGTAACGAATTATTCAACTCTTTATCTACAATTAAGGATTTTAATTCATCTTAATTTCCAGAATTGAATAAATAGACAGCTCGTGAACGACGACATTTGATACTCCGTTCTTAAAATCAAACTCCAGTTCTTTGCCTTCAGGTTGCAATACAATCTTAGCCGGTTTTTTTGCTGTACGAATACGGACGGTCAAATCCTTCAATGATGGAATTTCATCGTATCCTATTGCCGTTTGGTTGGTATGCTCACCAGCAACGTTAATAAGGTTCACAAACATTTTACCATTAAGCAGATTTGTCATTACATGAACCAGGTGTGATCCGCTGACTTTCACCAAAGGATCTGGAAATAGTTCAACAATTTGATTACCAATAAAATCCCGAAGCACAGGCGATTTGTATTCGAGATAGGCGGAACCCGCATTGAAATAAACTCCCGCCACTTTCCCTTTTCCAAATTTAATAACAGACGAAGAAATGTTATTCCCTTTGTCTCTGAAATCGCTGCTGTTGTAAAAATTGGTGATCGAAGCAACGCCGGACACTAATTCTACCTTCGCGATTGAAGAGCGAATTGCACCTATTTTATCAGATGTAGCAATAAAAGACTGTTCTTCATCGCCTTTCACGAGCGATTTAATTCCAAGCTCTTTTTCAAACAATTTTGCAGTTTCAGCGCCGATAATCAACAAGTTGCCACCATCTGCTGCATATTTCTTCAGTTCTTCGAGAAATGAAGCCTCGAGGTAGTCACACTCAGGAATAATAATCAAGGGATATTGATTCATCTTTCCCCGCAGGTGGTGTTCCATCAGAATCTCCACCGATTGCTGACCATCAAGCACAAGATTCAAAGCTCCCTGCAACATTCCAGTTCCGTTTGAAAAGGGCCTTGAACCATTTTTCTCATACGAAGCTGTCGGATAAAGCAATGCGATTTGCGGAATCGCCTTTGCCTTATGAACGAATTGCTGCCGTGCACGGCAGAATGTTGCAATCTCCGAAAGAGTTGTTGCAAGCCATGGCTTCAAAGACAGGTCGCGGTTCTGCTGAAAATAGAACTGAACGCCACCGCCCATTACCATAATCTCGGCTGCTTCCTGTTCCAGCTGAACCACTGATTTCACGCTCATGGGCATTCTCCCGCCGTTCCACGAAAATCCCCATGCCATTAAATCCCATGGCTTTCCCTGAGGAGCCAGACAACGGGCTTCGAAAGCCGAGCGGTAAACGCCGTTTTGTGGAGTCACATCTCCGGATAAATAATCTACATTAACAGTCACTTTTTCGGGCATTAACGAAGAATAAGCCCAGTTACTCGTAATCTGAAAACCAGGATTGTAGGCATGGATTGCTGTAATGTATTTATTCAGGTGCTCACGAAACAAACTTCGCGTATATTCCATGAATTCAGGATAATACCTATCGGAAGACTTTTTCGGAATCTCTGTGATTCCAGTTTCTTTTGTAAACCGTTTTAGGGAAGCTTCTCCATAATCAGGTTCCACCGCCCAACATTCACCGTCAATCCAGGCTCCGTCGACATGGTAATCACTGAGTTCCTTCAATTGAGGAATCATATAAGTATCAAGGTAAGGACTAAAAAACGACGTTTTCTCGGTGCTCCGTTCTCCATTGGCCTTGACGATTGCCCAATCGGGATGTTCTTTCACAACTTTGCCGTCCCAAACGCCAGAAAAGTGCATGAACAAAGCTACCTTGTTCTTTTCAGTTACTTCCCGAAAGAGTTTCAGCGGGTCTTTCTCAAATCCCTTCACATGGAAACCCACCTTTGTGGGATAGCTCGATATTCCCGGGTGACCTTTACAATCGATCTGGATAAAATCGGGGTGAACTTTGGTCAGGAAGGTATCAACCATTTCGGGCGTCAACGTCTTACCGGCATCCGTAATATCCTCACTGGCATGCAAATCGAAATGAACGCCAAAAAAGCAGTCAGCTCGTTTCAATTTTTCCGTTGATTTTCTAGGTTGCGCCAGAGTTGTCAAACATGTGAACGCAAGCAGAAAAAGCATAGTCAGTTTTAATTTGTTCATAATACCAATTGTTTTAAAAAATTCAAGTTCTAAATCAAAAAGTCAAGAAAATTATCCTTTGTAATTACCTCAAAATCAGAATCTGGATAGGTTTCTTTCCAAATTTTTGGAGGTGTTACTTTACGTTGACTCCATTTAAACTCATAGCCATGTAATCTCCCGTCCCTTTCTTCAACTAGATCGATCTCTTGCCGGTTATAAGTGCGCCAAAAATAATTATTCGAAAATAAACGTTTGTATTCCTGCTTTTTAATCCTTTCAATAAAAAGAAAGTTTTCCCATAGCATACCAATATCGTTTCTTTGATCGATAAGATTGAAGTTATTGATTATTGCATTGCGTATTCCATTATCATAAAAGTAATATCGTGCAGTTTTTGTAATTTCACTTCGAAGGTTTCGTGAAAATCCACCCACTCTTTTAATGATAAATGTTTTTTCAAGCAAGTCGAGATAACGTTCAACACTCTGCTTTGCAATACCAAGACTATTACTTAATTCCGATAACGATACTTCATATCCAATTTGAAAAGCAAGTAACTTTAACAACTCTGAAAGTTTAGATGGATTCCGGATGCTTTCCATCTCCAAAATATCCTTCAGCATATAAGAATCCCTGATAGTTAAAAGATATTCAACTTTATCCTCTTTCGATTTTGCGTTTAATACATCAGGATAGGAACCGAATAACAATAAGCTCTCCAACATCTGTGTAACCTCCATCCCTCCTAATTGTTGATACAGTTCTAACACAGAGATAGGATATAAAGTCCGGATTTTATTCCGTCCGGTAAGTGGCTCACCAATTTTATTGGAAAGATCCAAAGACGAAGATCCTGTAACGATGATTGAAATATTCGGATGAGCATCCACGAGAAGTTTTAATCCATATCCAATTTGTGGTATCCGTTGAGCTTCATCAATAAAAACAAGGTCATAACTACCCAATAAAGTAGATATTTTAGATAGTTGCTGTGATTCCATCAGATCTCGCAATTCCTGATTATCTCCAGTGCCACTATAGATCTTGCCTTTGAAAGAGGAAATCATGGCTCTCACCAATTCAGTTTTTCCAACCCTTCTTGGTCCATAAAGAACCATCACTTTCCCAGGGACAAGAAGTGAACCTGCCAAATCTTCGTAAAAACGTGTGTACCATTGATCTGTCATCTACCAACTATTTTAAAATCGGCATAAAATTAGCAATAAATTCTAAATAATGCGAATTTGGCAAGTTTAGTTCCCAAATTAATACGAATTTGGCAAGTTAGGCATGGTTTAACAAGCGTTACGGGTCGTTGTCCGGGTAAAGATAGTGAGAAAAATATCTGTAAAAAACTTCTAATTTTGATTCTTCTTTTTTAAATGAATCTCAAAATGAAAGAAATTCTAATCATTTGCCTTGCCCTTTTAATGACCTCTGAGAGCATCGCTCAAATCCAGATTGTAAAAAACGATAAATCAACCGGCAGAATCGTTGTTGACCAGCATAACAATACCGATAAGCTAGCAGCAAATCTTTTAAATGACTTCATTAAAAGGATTTCGGGAGCAAGCTTGCCTGTTATTTCAACCAGTGCAAAATTCAAAAAAGGCGATATAATTATCGGAAGCTTTCTAACGCCAGGTTCTGCCAATAATTCCTCCGATTTAGAAGAAGACGGATTCAGACTCACGGGCAAGGATTCAATTTTCAGGATTACAGGCGGCAAGGGATTAGGCACCGTTTACGGCGTTGTCACGTTGTTGGAAGATTATTTTGACGTGCATTATTATGCCGCAAATGCCTGTTCTTTCCCTCATAAAACTGATTTATGGCTTCCTGCAAACCTCAACAAAACCGAAAATCCCAGTTTCCGATACCGTCAAACGCAGGCGTATAGTATTGCCAGTGATTCACTTTATAAAATATGGAACCGGCTGGAAGAGCCTAAAGAAATTTTTGCCGGGAACTATTGGGTACATACTTTCGACCGGATTTTACCCTCGCGCAAGTTCGGAGAAACTCACCCGGAATTCTATTCCTTTATAAACGGGCAACGACGCCCAGGCTCGGCCAGCCAATGGTGTTTGAGCAATCCTGCTGTTTTTGAGGCTGCTGTCCATCAGATCGATTCCATATTCAGGGCCAATCCGGATCAAAAGATGATATCCGTGAGTCAGAATGACGGCAATAATACAAATTGTACGTGCGATCAGTGCAAAGCGATTGACGAATATGAAGGAAGTCCTTCAGGAAGCATCATCCACTTTCTGAATAAACTGGCAACCCGCTTCCCCGATAAGGAATTCTCTACATTGGCTTATCTTTATTCCGTTTCTCCTCCCAAACATGTGAAACCGCTTCCGAATGTGAATATCATGTTGTGCGATATTGATTGCTACCGCGAAGTCACCTTAACTGAGAATATTTCGGGCCGGACTTTTATGAAAAACATGGAAGGGTGGTCAAAGATCTCGAATAATATTTTTGTGTGGGACTACGGAATCAATTTCGACAATTACGTTTCCCCGTTCCCGAATTTTCATATCCTTCAGACAAACATGCAGTTATTCAAAAAGAACAACGTGAATATGCACTTTTCGCAAATTGGTGGAAGCTTCGGGGGCGATTTTTCGGAACTGCGGAGTTATGTAGTGTCAAAGTTGCTTTGGAATGTAAACTGCAATGTCGATTCGGTAATACAATCATTTCTAAAAGGATATTATGGAAATGCTGCGCCGTATCTCTATCAGTATATGAAAATACAGGAAGGTGCTTTGCTGGGAAGTACCATTCCTTTGTGGATATACGATACTCCAATCACCCATAAAAAGGGGATGCTGAATGCCAAACTGATTTCGAGGTACCGTAAGCTTTTTGATGGTGCAGAAATGGCTGTGGCTTCAGATATTACCTTTTTAAAGCGTGTACAACAACAACGCTTAACAATTCAATATGCAGAATTGGAGATTGCCCGGACAAGCGCCTTTGAAGATGTGGAAAGGATTAAAAATGAGTTGGCTCTTTTCAGGAAGAGGGCTCATGAGTTGGGCGTCACTATCCTTAATGAACGGAGCAATACCATCGAAGAATACTGCGATTTGTACCTGAAACGAAATCTGCCCAATCCGAGAAAAAGTCTGGCCCATCAATCCAAAATCACCTTTACATTGCCTCCCAATAAACCGTATAATCTTATTGCTGACAAGGCATTGACTGACGGACTTCTGGGCGGTGCCACCTTCAACGAAAGCTGGGTCGGATGGGAAGGGAAAGATGGTGAATTGATCATCGATCTGGGTGAAGTGATGGATATTGAAACTGTAGAGGCCGATTTCCTGCATAAACTGGGTGCATGGATACTTCTGCCCAAAAGTATGACCTGCTATACATCAATTGATAACCAGGACTTCAGGCTGATGGGAAAACAAGAGATTCCAGAAGACCGGTCAGTCGAAGTGAAGTATGTAAATATCGGTATTACCGCAAACGAAAAGATAAAAGCACGTTACATCAAAATGCGCATCGAAACCATCGGACTTTGCCCTTCGTGGCATTATGGCGTAGGTTATCCGGCCTGGTTTTTTATGGATGAAATTTGGGTGTACTGAGCAACTTATTTCAGATCAATACGATTCACAAATGTTTTTCAGAACACGATCGTTTGGGTAGTTCCATTTCTAATCAGTTTAGAAAAAATTGTCGTTCTTCCGCAAGTCACCGTTAGCCGGATTTTTTCTCCCTGACGTTCCACTGCAATATCATATTCTTTCTG
>JANXZJ010000136.1 GCA_025355585.1 Mariniphaga sp.
GCCCAACGGAAATTGTCGATAAAGAATTTTATGGCAACATATGTTTCTGTCCTGGATTGCGGATCTACACCATGCTCTTCGCGGTAGCCTTTGAAAATTTCCTGACCCATACGCGATTGAGAATATTGTCCGCGAAATACATGTGTCGCAACATCGTTTTCGTGTATGGGCCGCAAGGATTGAAACACCTTAAGCATTTCATTGCGGATCGCGTTGGCTTCAATCACAACAGGCGGCTCCATGGCAACCAGACCGACCAGTTGCATCAGGTGGTTCTGCACCATATCGCGTAAGGCTCCCGACTGGTCGTAATATCCGCCGCGATCTTCGACACCAAGGGTCTCAGCTGAAGTGATTTCGACGTGATGGATGAAATTCTGGTTCCAGATCGGTTCAAAAATGCCGTTCGAGAAACGGGTTACCAGCATATTTTGAACGGTTTCTTTTCCGAGGTAGTGGTCTATGCGATAAATCTGATCTTCAGTATAATAAGCAAGCAATTTTTTGTTCAGTCCACGAGCGGAAGCCAGGTCGGTACCGAATGGTTTTTCTATTATCACCCTGCGGAAGCCTTGGGTAACGTCATTGAGTCCATTCTCGGCGAGGATTTGCGGAATGGCCTCGTACAACTGAGGTGGTGTTGACAGGTAAAAGATATAATTGGCCGGGATGGCTAAAGTTATACCAAGGGTTTCCAGCCTGTCTTTCAGTTTCGGATAATCTCCGGGGGTCGAAGTTTCAATAGCCTGATAGTATAAGGATTGCAGGAATCTTGTCTTGTCTTCACTTTCCTGCAAAGGCAAAAACTCACTCATTTTTTGCCGGAATACCAGGTCAGTAAGTTCTGTCCTGGAGACACCCAGCACGGCAAATTTCTCCGGAAGCAATCGCTGCCGGTACAACTCAAACAAAGCGGGTATCAGTTTCCTTTTGGTCAGGTCGCCCGAAGCGCCGAAGATGACTAATATATGTGGTTCCGGGGTTTTCATGCCTATACTTTTTAACTTAATACGTTAGATCTCGTCTCCAGTTTCTTATAATAAATTGCAAAAATCCAATTTTCTACCAATCCTCCGGTCACCCCCTCTTCCTTAAAACGCCGCCCGGTATTTTGCATTATCCTCACCCATCAAAGAGAGGTAAGATTCATATCTCGAAGTTGAGATTCCGCCTTTATTGACTGCCTCCTTTACTGCGCACCCTGGCTCATGGAGGTGTGTACAATTGAAAAAGCGACATTGATCCAGTAGTTTGAAAATTTCGGGGAAGTAATGTGAAATCTCTGTTTTCTCCATATCAATTACGCCAAAACCGCGAATGCCCGGAGTGTCAATTAGATAGCTGTTTTCTGAAAGGAGATGCATTTCAGCAAATGTGGTGGTATGTTTACCCTGCTGATGGTGATCCGATATTTCGTTTGTCTTTAGCATCAGGCTCGGATTCAGACAATTCAATATGGAAGACTTGCCTACTCCTGAGTGACCTGAAAAAAGCGTCATCTTACCTTGCAGCTGTTCGAGTAACTGATCAATGTTCAGATTTTTTTTGGCCGATACGCTGAAGCACTTGTATCCGATACCTTCATAGATGTAAATTAACTCTTCCAACCGTGCCAGGTCGTCCTCATTATACAGATCAATCTTGTTAAAAACTATCCCGGCAGGGATCCTGTAAGCTTCCGCGGAGATAAGATACCTGTCGATGAATCCGGTTAGCGTCACCGGATAGTTAATGGTCACGATCAGAAAAAGCTGATCAACATTGGCCGCGATGATTTGGCTCTCTTTCGAAAGATTGGAGGATTTGCGAATGATGTAATTTTTCCTGGGTTCAATTTCATAGATCACACCACTCCTTCCATTTGGTGTAGTTTCATCCTCTTGAATTTGATACAAAATCCTGTCGCCGACCGATACGGGATTGGTTGTCCGCACATCTTTCATTCGCAACTTTCCTTTGATGCGGCAATCAATTATCTCACCATCGTCATTTCTGACAGTGTACCAGCTCCCGGTAGAGCGTATGACCAATCCTTTCTCCAAAATTCTGATTTTAAGATTCAAAAGTAGACAAATTGCACCAATCCGACAATTCGACAATTTGGCAATTCGTCAATTGTCAAGCTTTTATTACCTTTGCACTTGCATATACGATCAAAAATTTAGTAATACTGAAGAATAAATGAAGACGAACCGGATTTTAAAAGCTGCTTTGGCATTGTCGATTGTTGCTATCATGGGATTGTCATTCTGGGGCTTTAAGATAGACCAGAAAAATTTTGAGATTTCCAAAAACCTCGATATTTTCTATTCACTTTTTCGAGAATTGAACCTATTCTACGTTGATGAGATCAAACCTGAAAAATTGATTGCCACAGGTATCAACGATATGTTGGAATCACTTGATCCATACACTACCTATATTCCGGAAGAGGATATGGATGATTTTAAATTCATGACTACCGGTGAATATGGGGGAATTGGCGCGCTGATCAGTAAAAGGGGAAATAGAATTGTGGTAGCTGAACCTTACGAAGGATTTCCTGCTCAAAAGGCCGGACTCAAAGCTGGTGATGAATTTCTTGAACTTGATGGAATACCCGTGAATAAATCTACGGTCGAAGAGGTGTCTTCCAGGCTTAAGGGGCCAGCAAAAAAAGCCTTGAAATTAAAGATGTTACGGCCGGACACAAAAAAACCCTTCGAGATTGAACTGATACGTGAGGAGATTAAGGTTGATCCGGTTACCTATTCGGGAATGCTGGATTCGAAAACAGGATATATGCGGCTGTCGAGTTTCACGGATGGTTGTGCAGATCGGGTCAAAGATTCATTTCTCGAATTGCGCGATAAGAAAGGCGCTACCTCGATGGTTATCGACCTTCGTTCAAATCCGGGAGGACTCTTGGGGGAGGCAGTAAAAATGGTCAATCTTTTCGTTAAACGTGGCGAGGAGGTGGTTAGTACAAAAGGGAAAGTAGCTCAGTGGGACAAAAATTACCGTGCAACAGAGCAGCCAATTGATACTGTAATGCCTTTGATTGTCCTGGTAAACCGTGGCTCTGCTTCCGCTTCGGAGATTGTCTCAGGAGCACTTCAGGATCTGGATCGCGCAGTTATCATCGGAAAAAGAACTTTTGGGAAAGGACTTGTTCAAACCACCAGGGATTTGAGTTATAATACCAAACTGAAAGTAACAACGGCAAAATATTACATCCCTAGCGGAAGATGCATTCAGGCGCTTGATTATTCACATCGTAATAAAGACGGTAGCGTTGGAAATATTCCGGATTCTTTGATTCACCAATTTGCGACAAAAAAAGGACGCAAAGTCTTTGATGGTGGCGGCATTATTCCGGATATTAAACTGGATCAGGATACACTTTGTGATTTGGCTTATAAGTTGATTCAGGAAAATATTATTTTCGATTTTGCCACCAAATTTGCAGCTACTCATCCTTCCATTGCACCTCCGGAAAAATTTGAAATTGATGAGGTAATTTTTAATGACTTTCACCAATTTCTCCTTTCGAAACCTTTTAATTATGAATCCAGAAGTGAATTGGCACTGAAAGGTCTGATTGAAACCGCCAGGAAGGAGCGTGCTTATGATGATACCAGGATTGAGTTTGAAGCACTGGCAAAAAAACTGACAAAAAATGTTGACTCAGATCTGATGAAATTTAGAAAAGAGGTTAACAGTGTTTTAGCCGATGAGATTGTAACCCGTTATTATTATCAAAAAGGAGCCGTTATTGCTTCCTTCAAAGATGATTTAGATATTGCCAAGGCTAAATCCGTCCTGGCTAATCAGGCAGAATATCTATCAATCCTGCAACCTGTTGCGTCAGTTAAACCAGCAAAATAAAAGCCAACCTGTGAAACGAGCATGGGCAGACCCACAAAAGGCGATGTAAATTCATTTGCGAGTTCCATGAGTACTTACAGATATTCAATAATTTAACAAATATATTTACGAGTGAATTTGGATGGCTTTTGCGAATTACACTGTCGGTAATTACCCGAAAAAATTAAACTTGTGCGGATAAATTATTGACAAACTTATTAATAAAAGAATAATCACGACTAAAGCAAGGAAAAATAGAGCGATACCGGTTTTATACCTTCTGTTGTTCTTAACCAATTTTTGAACGGCTATAATTTTGGTGATCTTATCGGCCATCTTTTTTAAAGCAAGCTGGTCTTTGACAATATAATCATAGGCCCCAAGTTTCATCGTATTGATGGCCACATCAACACTGTCCTGTCCTGAAAGGAATATAAATTCTGTATGAGGAAGGATTTTTTTTGTCGCTTTTAAGACTTCAATTCCATCAATTCCTTCGAGAAGGTAATCCTGAATGACAATATCAGGTTTCATCTTTATTTTCTTCAAACACTCTTCACCGCTCAAAAAGCTCTCAATGCGGTTGAATTTTTTGGATTGCAAATAATTGACAACCAATTTATTATAAACCGGATTGTCCTCTACTATAAAAATCAAAGGGTCTGTTCGTTTTTGCATAGTAGTCTGTTATTAAACGTTTTGAAAGTATGAGCCTGAACGACATTCTTTTTCAAAGGAA
>JANXZJ010000162.1 GCA_025355585.1 Mariniphaga sp.
GTAATCCATTATTCCGTTTCTCCAAAACTTTTTTTTCGTTTTTTTAAAACCCCTTTTCTTCCCTCTCAAACCACTCAAACATGCCCTGAACGCCGATCAAATTTCCCTAATTCAGTTCCCTTAAATCGTGGTGCAAATGTAAGCGGTTTTGCTTTTGTCTCGCCACTGCGCCCTAAAAAAATGACCTATTTAATGCTTTATTTTCGCTTCTAATTGTATATGCTATATTTTCAGGACAATAGATGTGTTAACTAAATGTTAAGACCGGTAAAACTGAGCGAAAGTCGATAAAGTTTTAATGAAAACGACCTGATAACAGGCCATCAGACGAGCGTTGAACCGAAGACTTCGGCAAATTTTTCCAAAACTAACTTCTTCGCCCGCCCAAAATCCTGTGTTGAACCCAACTCTTTTTCAAGCGAAGTGACGCCTTTGTCTGAAAAACCACATGGATTGATATGTTTAAAGTATTCCAAATCGGTATTAATATTCAAAGCGAACCCGTGCATGGTCACAAAACGGGAGCTTTTTACTCCAATAGCGCAAATTTTTCTTGCTGAAGGTTTCCCAACATCTATCCATACACCTGTTGCATGAGGATCGCGCGCTGCCTCGATGCCATATAAAGCAACAGTCCGGATAACGGCTTCCTCCATACTATATATATACTGTCGCAGACCCATCCCGAAATTTTCGAGATCAAGAATCGGATAACCCACAATTTGCCCAGGGCCATGATAAGTAATATCTCCACCGCGATCGGTTTTAAAGAAAACAGCATCTTTGGCTTGTAACTGAATGTAATTCAGCAACAAGTTGTGCTCATCACCACTTTTACCCAGCGTATAAACATGAGGATGCTCAACAAATATCAGGTAATTGGGAGTTATGACCGCCGTTTCCTCTCCTAAATTGCTATTTGATTTTTTGATTTCAACGATCTGATTTAATAATTCTTCCTGTTTTTCCCAGGTAAGTTTATATTCACTTCTCCCCAGATCGAGGTATTTAACTTCTTTATTTTTCATTTTTGATCAACGTATATGTTTCTCAGCATGATAGGAGGAACGGACCAACGGAGCACTTTCAACAATCCGGAAACCTCGCTGAAGTCCTTCCATTTTTAACCGTGCAAATTCATCAGGATGCACATATCTGGCAACCTCAAGATGGGCTCTTGTAGGCTGCAGATACTGGCCCATCGTAAAGATTTCGCATCCTGCACTAACCAGATCATCCATTGTTTGATGGATTTCATCACTCGTCTCACCCAAACCAAGCATGATTCCTGACTTTGAAACACTTTTAGTACCTGAAATTTTCCGGATTACCTCGAGGCTTGTCCGGTAACTGGCCCGACTTCGAACCAACGGAGTCAATCGTTCTACGGTTTCAAGATTGTGCGAAATGATATCTGGTTCTTCATAAGCCACTAACCGAATCAATTCTATCCGATTGTCAAAATCAGGAATTAACACCTCAATAGTTATTCCCGGGTTAATGTTTTTAACGGCGTTTATGGTAGCTGCCCAATGAGCAGCACCCCCGTCTTCAAGATCGTCCCGGTCAACAGATGTAATGACCGCATGTTTTAGCCCCATCAGTTTTACAGATTCCGCAATCCTGGAAGGTTCATCAAGATCAAGCGGGAGTGGTTTACCTGTCCGCGTTGCACAAAATTTGCAGGAGCGGGTACAGATTTCGCCTAATATCATTAATGTTGCGGTTCCGGCACCCCAGCATTCTCCCATATTCGGACACTTTCCGCTGGAACAAATCGTATGCAGCCCACGCCCGTTAACAATTTGTTTCACCTGCCGGTAATTAGCCCCCAGAGGCAACTTGATTTTAAGCCAGTCGGGCTTCCGTTTTATTTCCATTTTGATCACCGATTTTTCAGAGCGCCAAGATAAGCATTTTAAAGAATGGCTATAATGCTGTATATATTTCAATTTTCATACTTTTGGGCTCTTTCAAATTCGAAAACAGATGAGCTTAATAAGTGTCTTAAAAAAATATCCAGTCAATTTTTGGGTAGCCAATGCGATGGAGCTGTTTGAACGCTGGGCGTGGTACGGTTTCTACATCGTCTTTGCTTTATACCTGACCAATTCGACCGACACGGGCGCACTCGGATTCTCCCAAAGCCAAAAGGGGCTGATCATGGGAATCGGCACCTCTTTCCTCTATCTTCTGCCCATACTTACGGGAACACTTGCAGACCGGTTTGGCTACCGGAAAACATTGTTTATTGCATATACTATATATACTATAGTGTTCCTTCTTATTCCGATATTCCATTCGTATGCATCAGTTTTTGCAATCTATTTGCTCCTGGCAGTAGGAGCAGCTCTTTTCAAACCAATTATATCTGCAACTGTCGCCAAGACGACTGATAAGGAGACCTCTTCTATTGGATTTGGGATTTTTTATCTGATGGTAAATATTGGTGCATTCATTGGTCCGTTCGTTACTGGATTTGTCAGAAAATTTTCCTGGGATTACGTATTCTATTCTTCTGCAGCAGTAATTGCGGTGAATTTTATTCTGGTAACTTTTTTTTACAAAGAACCTGTACAGAATAGTAATACTAAAGAGCATAAATTCACTTTTAAACAGCAACTTAAGCTTGCTTTTGGCAATATTTTAGAAGCGTTGTTAGATTGGAGGTTTAGTTTATTCCTTTTGATAATCGCGGTATTCTGGACCATGTTTTACCAGTTTTACATGAGTTTGCCTGTTTTTATCGACCAATGGGTGAATACCTCCGTCGTTTTTGATGCACTGATTCGATTTTGGCCTTGGTTAGCTCATCAACTTGGAACAACCCAGGGGACCATCCCTGCCGAATACATTATGAATGTCGACGCTGGCGCAATCATTCTGTTTCAAATCTTAATATCATATGTTGCAATGCGTTATAAGCCACTTAGCGCAATGGTAGTTGGAATTCTAATTGCATCAATCGGGTTAGGACTGAGTTTGGCTACGCAAAACGGGCTCTTCGTAGTTGTTGCATTGTTGATTTTCTCAGTCGGTGAAATGTCGAGCTCACCAAAAATCACCGAATACATAGGTCGCATTGCCCCACCAGACAAGACAGCACTTTACATGGGTTGTTCTTTTATTCCGGTAGCACTTGGGAGTTTTATGGCAGGAATTGTGTCGGGAAATGTCTACCAAAATATTTCAGACAAAATTATGCTTACCCAAAAAGAGATTGTTTCACGTGGAATTGATCTACCTGCAATCGAAGGGCATTTCACTAAAAACGATTATTTCAATAGTGCAGCAGCTAAGATGAATATGAACCCGGATCAGCTAACTCAGTTCTTATGGGACAAATACGAACCATCTTCCTTCTGGTTCGTTGTACTTGGAATTGGAGTGACAGCATCTGCATTATTATTTATATACGACCAGTTAATCATTAAAAACAGATAATTTTACCATTGCAAATCAATTAATTGCTTCAAAATGATAATCATTCCGATAACCCATAAATATGTCCTGTTAAAAATCCGGGACCGGATTATAATTGGACTACTATTTTTAATTAGTTTCCAGTCCTATGGGCAGAACGATTATAAGATATTTAAGTATTACGAACCCTTCAGACCAGATAGTACCGGAAATTTCTATTTCGCACTGGACAATGTAAATTTCTTCAAAAACAATGAGTATAAAGGAAGTATTGCAACCGGTTATACATTGACAGGGGCATGGCTCCGTCCGAAAGTTATATTTTATCCAGATGCCAAACTAAGAATGGAGTTTGGCGGAAATGTACTTAAGTATAATGGAAGAGATGAATATTACCATCTGTTACCTTGGTTTAATGTTCATTATCAGCCTACTGAAAAAATATCATTAATTCTCGGAAATCTGAATTCAGGTCGAAATCACAATCTACCGGAATTTCTTGCTGATCCCGAAATGTTTCTCACAGCAAAGCCAGAAGCCGGACTTCAGGCAAAATATAATTCAAAACACTTTACAGCAGATCTCTGGATTGACTGGCAACAGTTCATCGTCGAAGGGGATCCTTTTAAGGAACGATTTGCCTTTGGAACGGTGGCCAACTGGAAAATATTTGAAAATGACAATGAAAGCCTTTCTTTCCCAATGGCTTTCTACGGTTTGCACCAGGGTGGTGAAATCGATGCCGCACCCGGATTGGCAAAATCATATATAACCGTAACCCCCGGACTTTCATTTAGAAAGAAGATCTCAAACAATATCTTTAAAGAATATAGTCTGAGCACTAATTATTCTCTTTCGACCTATCCGAAAGAGAATGTCGTTCCGGAAGAATCAAAAGGCTGGGGATTTTATGCAAATGCTACTATAGATACAAAACTCGGAGGATTGACGTTGTCATACTGGCATGGCCACAAGTTCTATACACCGCAAGGAGGGATCTTATATCAAAACTTATCAAGTACTGGAACGACAATGATTTCCGAAAATGAATTGATCAATCTGAAATACCATTATTTCCACGAGATCATGCCAAATACATTTTTTGGCTTTGTGTTTGACTATTATTACGACACTCTTAATAAGCAAACCATGAACAGCGAAGGATTGTATCTGATTGTCAATTTTGGAGTCCTAACCAGGAGGGCAAAATAAGGTCCCTGAGGTAAACCA
>JANXZJ010000188.1 GCA_025355585.1 Mariniphaga sp.
AAACGATCGAAGAGATGAAAATGGTTCCGTTACAAATTCCTGAGGGAAAACTGGTAATTAAACGGGGGTTCCATTAGTTTTTTAATGTAGAGACGCATGGTCGTGCGTCTTTACAATAAATCAACCGTGCGTCTACGAATTTTATCATTTGTTCTATGTTGTTTACATGTCATTCTTATTATAGTTTGCGTTACGGGACAATGAAGCCCGAAATATTGTTGCAGGAAGCGGTAAGAAATCACCTTCCGGTGGTTGTAATGGCTGATATCAACAACACTTCGGGAATGATTACTTTCGTGAAAGAAGCACAAGCGCTGGGCATTAAGCCCATTGCCGGGATTGATTTCCGGAATGGCGACCGCCATCTTTACACCGCCATTGCCAGGAACAATGATGGTTTCCGCGAACTGAACGAATTTCTGAGCCTTCACCTGTTAAAAAAGAAAGCATTTCCGGCTGTCCCCGAACCTTTTAACCAGGCTTATGTCATTTACCCTTTCGGGGAGAAGGATATTACGGACCTACGCGACAACGAGTTTATCGGGGTTCAGCCGCAGGATATTAACAGGCTTCGTTATGCTGTAGCCAAAAAATATTTTGAAAAATTAATTGTTTTTCAAACGGTTACATTCTCAGGGAAGCATGATTTTATCCTGCATAAGCATCTGCGTGCCATCGATCATAACACGTTGCTGAGTAAGGTGAGCCCGGATCAGATGGGCAATGAGTCGGATATCTTCCGGACTTTCGATGATCTGCTCGTGGCATTTGCCGATTTCCCGGAGATTCTTCAGACGACTAAAAAACTGATCGAAGATTGTTCCATTACATTCGATTTCACGACAAGCAAGAATAAGAAGACCTATACAGAAAGTCTTTACGATGATAAACTTCTTCTTGAAAAGCTGGCACTCGACGGATGGAAATATCGCTATGGTAACGATCCCGAAGCATTGAGGCGTGTACGTTATGAACTGGAGATTATTGACAAACAGGGATTTTCGGCCTATTTCCTGATCACGTGGGATATTGTTCGCTATTCGATGAGTCGTGGGTTTTATCACGTGGGGCGTGGTTCGGGAGCCAATTCGATTGTTGCTTATTGCTTGAAAATAACCGATGTAGATCCGATTGAGCTCAATCTCTATTTTGAGCGCTTTCTGAATCCCAAACGGAGTTCACCACCCGATTTTGACATCGATTTTTCGTGGCGTAACCGCGACGATATTCACGAATATATTTTTAAACGGTACGGAACCAAAAATACGGCGCTTCTTGGGTCAATGAATACCTTCAAGGGAAAGTCGATCGTGCGTGAACTGGGAAAGGTGTACGGACTACCGAAAGTGGAGATCGACATGCTGGCAGAGGATCCGGTTGCTGAAATTGAAGGGAGTGAGCTGTACAAGCAGATTTTCGCAGTGGGTGCATTGATGGAGGATTTTCCCAATCTGCGCACCATTCATGCGGGTGGTGTGATGATTTCGGAGGAACCAATTACCTGTTATACGGCACTTGATCTTCCGCCTAAGGGGTTTCCTACGACCCAATGGGATATGTATGTTGCTGAAGATTTCAAATTCGAGAAACTCGATATCCTGAGTCAGCGCGGCATCGGCCATATCAACGACAGTGTCGAAATCATTCGGCAAAACCGGAAGATGAAGATTGATATTCATCGGGTGCAAGGGCTGAAAGATGATCCGCAGGTGAAGCATCAGCTGAAGATTGGCGAGACGATCGGCTGTTTTTACATTGAGAGTCCGGCCATGCGTGGTTTGCTCAAGAAACTGCATTGCGACAACTATATATCGTTGGTGGCAGCCAGTTCGATTATCCGTCCGGGGGTTGCCAAAAGCGGGATGATGCGCGAGTACATCAACCGGTTTCACCATCCTGAGAGTTTCACCTACCTCCACCCCGTTATGAAGGAGCAGCTGGAAGAGACTTACGGTGTGATGGTTTTTCAGGAGGATGTACTTAAAGTGTGTCACCATTTTGCGGGACTCGATCTGGCTGATGCCGATGTGTTACGTCGGGCCATGAGCGGAAAATTCCGTTCGAAGAGTGAGTTTCAGCGGATCATTGACCGTTTTTTTGAGAATTGCTGCACATTGGGGCGTCCCGATGAGACGGCAAAGGAAGTTTGGCGACAGATCGAGAGCTTTGCAGGATACTCCTTCTCAAAAGCTCATTCCGCGTCGTACGCAGTGGAGAGTTTTCAGAGCCTTTACCTGAAAGCTCACTATCCGCTTGAGTTTATGGTCGCTGTGATTAATAATTTCGGCGGATTCTACCGCACCTGGGTGTATGTGAACGAAGCGCAGCGATGTGGCGGTCGTATTGAACTGCCCTGTGTCAATAAAAGTCTCGAAGAAACAACAATTTATGAAGATCGCATTTATTTGGGATTTAATTTGGTAGCCAATCTTGAGCACGATTTTCAGCATCAGTTGGTGACTGAACGATTGCGCGGCGGCGAATTTCGGTCGCTCGAAGATTTTTTGCACCGAGTTTCGATCGGAATAGAACATCTTGTGCTGTTGATCCGGTTGGGCTCATTCCGGCTTATTGGTAAACCGAAGATGCAATTGTTGTGGGAAGCGCATATGTTGCTAAGCAAGCATGTTAAAAGCATCCCAAACCGGTTATTTGATATTCCTTCAAAAAAATGGGAATTGCCGGGTATGGAGCAGTCGTTTGTTGAGGCAGCCTATGACGAAATTGAACTGCTTGGCTTTCCGGTGACGATGTCGTGGTTCGATTTGCTGCAAACCAGTTTCCGGGGCGAAGTTATGGCGAATGATCTGACAGCTTATGTCGGAAAAACCGTGCGTATGGTGGGGCTTCTTGTGACAATTAAATACGTGAGTACTTCGAAGCACGAGCTGATGCATTTTGGCAGTTTTCTGGATCTTTCGGGTGAATTCTTCGAGACGGTTCACTTCCCGCAGAGCCTGAAAAACTGGCCATTTGCCGGACATGGTGTTTACCTGATTTTGGGAAAAGTGGTTGATGAATTTGGCCACCCGTCTATTGAGGTCGAAAAACTGGCCAAATTGCCCGTGAAAGGTGATCCGAGGCGATAAAGCGATTTTTATGGGCAATTGATTTCAGTGTCAATTTTGCAAAATCTTCTTGATTGATATACTAAAATGATATACTTTTGTGATGTAAAATATCTACTATGAAAACAGTATCATTAAAAATTGACGATTCAATCTTCGAAGAAACTGAAAGAGTACTTTCGAGGATTAAAAAACCTCGAAACAGATACATCAATGAGGCTATTCAATATTATAACAGATTTCAAAGCCGGGCGATTCTTGAAAAAAAGCTTCGTAGTGAATCTGATTTGGTTAAAGGTGATTCAATGTCGGTACTTGAAGATTTCGAGGGAATAGAATATGGCAATTAAACAATTCGAAATATGGATAGCAGATTTAAACCCTCAGATTGGTATTGAGCCTGGTAAAAGTAGGCCTGTAATGGCCATTCAGACAAATTTACTAAATGGAATACCTCATCCTTCAACAATTGTTTGCCCGATAACAACTAATGTTAAAATGGATTCTGAAATTTTAAGAATACATTTAAAGAAAGGTATGGCAAATCTGGAACAAGACTGTGATATAATGATAGATCAAATTCGGGCGATTGACAACAAACGAATGATCAAAAAAATAGGCGATTTACCCAATGATCTGATTGACAAGGTCAAGAAAAACTTAATGATAGTCCTCGATATCTAATAGTACGCCTTCTATTTTGCAATCTTCCTCACCCTTACCGCAAAAGCTTCTGCCGGGTTTTTTACAATAATCTGGTCAATCTCTTTTTTAGTTATGCCTTCATTCATCACATAAGGAATCAGCAAATTGAAAAGGGAAGTGTATGGTCGAATTTCTCCACCATTTGGCTTGCCTGGCTGGTACCAACCGGCATCGTGAGAGAGCAAAACACGGTTGAGCTGGCGCGTGGATTTCATGTATTTCAATAAATCATTGAACCGGGTAATGGTAACCATTTCTTCGCGGATACCATCGAAAGCGACCCAGCAGCCCATCTTAGCGATTGTCAGGATGTTATCTTTTGAGGATTCTACCATGGCATGTGTCCAGATAAATGCTGAAGGATCGACACCATACTGTTTCATAATCTGCAGTTGGGCCAAAGCCGCTGAGGCACGTCCGGTATGCGACATAATGGTAAGTCCTGTTTCCAGATGAGTAAGACATGCCGCTGCAACCAATTTTTTATCAATTTCAGAAAAATCAGAATCGTTAATTCCAATTTTGATAAAACCCGGTTTGATCCCGGTGTTTCCAATACCGTTTTTGGCTTCTCCAATCCAAATCCGAGCAATCTCCTCCGGACTCATATCGTTGATTTCCTTAGGGATATGCCTCCTATTGTCAGCTGCATACCAACCGGTATTTGTGAGAATATTGATCCCTGTTTTTCGGGATAGTTCTGCCAGCAATTGGGGATCTCTGCCTAGAAATTCCGGCGTGCAATCAACAAAAGTGTTGACATTATTGGATTTAAGCTCTTCAAAGTAGGGTAATACCTTTGTAATAACAGAATCTTTGTTGTATCGGTTCGGAGTTATTGAATCGATCATCACAAAATCGACCAACACATGTTCATGCGTGAGTGTTATACCCATTTTTGATGCGGGTATTTCACCTGTAACTGTAATTATTTTTAAATCATTGCTTTGGCATGATGTTGTGAAAAATAATGACACCAGTATAAGACAAGCATTTACGATTTTAATCTGTGAAGGTCGCATTGGGTTCGTTTAAAATTTATCTGACGAAGATAATTAAACTTATTTAGTTGCGATTACTAAAGTTTAAAAACGGAGCCAATTAAATTTACAAGTTATGTTTGGTATAAAGTGTCGATTTTTTGCCTTGTTTAGTGCGAATTTCAACGTCACCGATTTTACAAGTTGCTATTTCGAAATCTTTCTTACCCTAACCCCAAATGCTTCTGCCGGGTTTTTTACAATCATCTGGTCAAGTTCTTCCCTTGTAAAACCTTCACTCATTAAAAGCAGCGAGAAAGAACTGAAAAGATCTGAATAAGGGCGAAATTCTCCTCC
>JANXZJ010000190.1 GCA_025355585.1 Mariniphaga sp.
AGCTGGTTACTATGTTGATATCTACAGATCCAATAATCCGGTTAGTAATGATTACATCTATCACAATATCGGAGATCAGGTCACGTTTCTGAATAGCAAACGAGAAGAATTAAAAACCTCACCCACCGATTATCCATTAACTGGCAAAGACTATCCTGGTTTCCGTTTTTTTACCGATGTTGAAAAATTGGAAAGCTATACCAATAATCTGATCGCTCGTTTTTCAATTAAAGATGAACAGTCTAACGATCTTTATATGCAGGTTTTGGTTCCGGGAGCTGCAGGGCGAACTTATTATCGAGCCAAATCGCTGAAAACAAAGACTGCTGGCAAAGTGTATAATGGCAAGCCGCTTCCTGTCTTTACAATTCGAACTGAATCTGAAGCGACCACAAAACCTTTTGTTGCTGTTATGGAGCCTTATAAAGGAGCCGGCAACAATAGTGTTGACAAAATCGCAGTTGATCCGCGCAGTGACGGTGCGAAATTTACAGCATTGACTGTAATTAATAAGGATTTATCGCATCAAATTATTTTTCAGTCAGTTGATATTGAAACTAATTATAGTGGTGATTTGTGGAATTTTAGCGGATTTTTTGGAGTTGCAGGTTTTATAAATAAACAGTTAAGCTCCTTGTATCTGGGTGAAGGCAACCAGATCGCTTACTCCGGATACTCCCTGAAATCGAAGACACCGAAAGGCGCTGCCAGCTTGTCGATCAGAAATAAATCATTGAAAATTACTTGTAATCAGCACATTGAAGTCGGTATTCCTTCCACTGAAGTGAAAACAGTGTCCTTGAAGATTGGTAATAAAATCAGCGAACTTAAATCCATTCGGTCCGGCAAACAACTCATTTTTGAGGTGCCTGCAATAAGTGACGGAGAAGTGATCTTAAAATAAATGACTAAATCATGAAATAAAATGAAAAAATTAACTTTATTAATTGTCTGTTTATTATTGATTTGTGGTTTTACAGGCAAATCACAGAATCTGCTGAGTGGAAAATTTTCGAAAGAAGAGCTGGCAAAGATTCTAATTGACCAGGATAAATGGGTGCCTTTCCCTAAGATTACTGATCGTGCAGGATGGGCCAAAGCCGATCAGGAAATGATGAAAGCCTATGTCAAAAAGGCGGAAACCTATTTGAATTACGAATGGCCGGGCATTCCGGCAACCAAATCGCTTTTAATTGAACGAACAGGTGATCGGGATGAGTACCAAAAAATAAGTTTCGAGAAGAGGGGAGTACTTGGCACCTTATTACTTGCTGAAATCTACGAAAACAAAGGTCGCTTTGTCGATCAGATTATTGATGGCGTATGGTCAATTTGCGAGGAATCTTTCTGGGGCGTTCCGGCACATTTGCCCAAGACAAAGGAACTTTCCGGTTTGATGGATGTATCACAGCCTTTTGTTGAGTTGTTCTCTGCGGAGACGGCTACTTTTCTGGCGTGGGTTGATTATTTTCTGGGCGACAAGCTCGATGCAGTCTCGCCCCAGATCCGTAAACGAATTTATAACGAAACAAACAGCCGTATTTTCGTGCCTTTAATGACCAAACAACATGGCTTTATGAGCTCAAATGCCGATGGGCGTCGTCCAAATAACTGGAATCCATGGATCTGCTCCAACTGGCTGAATGCTGTTTTATTGCTTGAAAAGGACAATCAGAAAAGAACTGAAGCTGTTTCCAAAATACTTTCCGTACTCGACCAGTTTCTGAATCCCTATCCACAGGATGGTGGTTGCGACGAAGGTCCCGGTTACTGGGGAGCTGCTGGTGCCTCATTGTATGATAATATTGCGATGCTCAACCTTGCCACGAACAATGCATTCACCTACGTTTACAAAGATGAAAAATTCAGGAACATGGGTAAATTCATCTACAGGGCTCAGATCAGTCCGGTCTATTTTGTGAATTTTGCCGACGCAAGTCCAAAGCCCGGAATGGCTGCCGACATGATTTACCGTTTTGGAAAGGACATTCAGGATGCTGATATGATGAAATTTGGCGCCTATTATCGTACACCAACTGAAGGATCATCCGGCCGTTCTCATTATTTCCGGAATTTCTTCGCTTTGTTTATCCAGCAGGAATATAAAAGTGCAGCCCAGGGACTGCCACTCCCAAAAGATACCTGGCTGCCCGATCTTCAGGTGATGATTTCCCGCGATAAGGAAGGATCGACTGATGGATTTTTTGTGGCAGCCAAAGGCGGTAACAACGACGAAAGTCATAACCACAACGATATTGGCAATTACATGGTCTATTACAACGGATTTCCCTTGCTGATTGATGTTGGTAGTGGTACCTATACACGTAAAACATTCAGCAATAAACGATATGAAATCTGGTATAATTGTTCTGAATTTCACAATGTACCATCCATCAATGGGAAAGATCAGCTGCCCGGACCAAATTTCAAAGCGAACAATGTCACCTATAAAAATGGAAAAGGGTTTTCACAGTTTTCGGTGGATATCGCCAAATCCTATCCTGCCGATGTTGGTATCAACTCATGGCTTAGGACAATCCGCCTGAACCGTACAAAAAATGTAGTCGTGAATGATGTAATTTCATTGCAGCACGCTGAATCAGTCGTTCAGCATTTGATGACATGTTATCCATCAGAGGTTGTGAAACCAGGTGAATTGGTGATTCATTATGCGCCAGAAGGTGGAAAGGTAATTGACTTTGCAGTCAACTACAACCCTGCGCAATTCGATGTTACGGCTGAGAAAATCAAGTTGGAAGAAATGGAAGACAAAGGAGTTCTCCAGAGATGGGGTGATACGATCCACAGGATTAACTTCAAAGCTAAAACCCCCAAAAAATCTGATAAATACAGTTTCAGGATTGCCATCCTATAAAGTCTGCAAAAAATAATTGAAAGTTATCCCGGACATATCCTTTTCAGGCAGTCCGGGGTAACTTTTTTAATATTAGGTTCATGATTTCATCCAGTCGATCATTTGTATTGAAGATACACTGCCTGACAAGCAAGGAGATTAAATACTCAAAGTGATGGTTTATTTGTAAATGGAAATTCAATTTTCTATGTAATTTTAGCCTGTTATCCCCGGGAGGGTTAATATCCCAAAAACTATTGTCAATTAATTAAAAAACGAACCCATTATGGAAAACCAAATTTCCAATCTTACTAACCGCCTGCAACATGTGGGTATTCCGGTTACAGATGTCGTTGTTTCAGAAGCTTTTTATAGAAGTCTGGGCTTTAGTAAAGCGATGCAATCACCATTTCAGGACGATGGCGTAACCGGTACCTGCATCATGATGAAAAATGGGGTAGTCATCATCGAATTATACCAATTGCCAGCGCACAAATTAAAAGAAATAAGCGACCGGAAAGATGGGCATATCGATCACATTACATTTGATGTGGCGAATATTGATTCTGCTTATGCTACATTAAAGGATGCATCTTTTCATGTAATTGAAGAGGGACCAGTATACCTTCCATTCTGGGAAAATGGCTGCAAATATTTCAATATTCTTGGCCCCGATGGGGAACGGTTGGAGTTCAACCAACTGTTATGATTTAGATTATAAGGACTTGAAGTTGAAGGAATAGTGCTTATTAATCCTTTAAAAGAGTTTCTCCGAATAGATCAGACGAATATCATTAATAAACAGAAAGATGAAAACCAGGGCAATTGGAATTACGGCGGTCCTTTTAATTATTTCGATCGGGAATTATTCCGGAATTGTTGCAGACGGGAGTGTTCGGACAGTTGAGTTTATATCTGTTTGGGCAATCGGAGCTTTATCCGGATTGCTTATTTTTCAGATTATTAAAGCAATAAAGGAGCGGAATAAATAAATCTTTATCCCCTTGAAGAAACTGTCATTGAGCTGAAATGCTTTCGAGTTTCAGGCTTCATCATTTAGCAGGTTCACCGAATCCCTGAGGGCAGCGTCTATTCTTTTGTACCGCAGGTTGTTTTGGTATTTGAGCAACCAGGGAATCAGAAGCAGCATTAGAATCAGAAACAGAATGAAAAACTGCATTGCATTTGTCGCGGATAAATTCTGAAATCCACCAATATCCCGGATATATTCCCTGATTATCCAGATTGCTGACAGGTATAAAAGAATGAGGTAGGATAAAAAATCAGCTGTTTTCATCTGGTTCAATTTTCTGCGGAAGCGGAGGAGCGACTCCTTAACTGATAGATTGTCTGTATTTCTCGTAAGGACGATTAATCTGTTAATCTCGATAATTGTTTGAATAAAGGAAAATATGCCAACTACTACTAATGGCAGGATTGAACCTAAGGATAGATGCAGTCCAAGATAAACAAGCGCATAGCACAATAGTCCAATATCAATAGCTGATAATACCGAATACAAAATGATTTTCAGTTTTATATCGAATAAAACTTTCGCGGTATTCTTACTGTGATTCACCTTAATGATTTCTTCGATATCTGCCTCTTTGGAAAAATTTACATGGCTTTGAATATTGGCTTTTTGCCACATCATTTTTAAATCAATGTTTTCCATTTTCCAGTATTTTAATAAGTTGATGCTTTATTCTGCTGATTCTGACACCAACGTTTCCTTCCGAGATGCCAATGATTTCACCAATTTCCGCGTAACTATGTTCTTCGAGGTGCAGGAGGATGATTGCCTTTTCAATATCTGACAAATGATTGATTGCCTGGAAGAGTTTATCTTTCAGATCAGATTCAGTATTGGACTCACTTTCGGGGATATTGTATTCAACTCTTGAAAGTTCAGAATGGTGTGGTTGCAGGCTTTCCTTGCGGATGATATCAATGGCAGAATTTAATGAAACCCTGTAGAGCCATGTTGAAAAGGCTGATTCATTTCTGAATTTCGGGTACGCTTTCCAAAGCCGGATCAGAATTTCCTGGTAATAGTCCTCTTTGTAAGGATTGTGATAGAAATAGATATTGCAGATTTTCTGTAATATCCCGTCATGCTTATTGATCAGACCGACAAATTCCTCTTTCACCTTTAGATAGATTGTTTTCCTAAAGTTAGTCGTTTTGATCTACTGAATTATTACAAATGCTATTTCTTTTCAAGCAAATGATTCAAAAATTTTACCGATGAGTCAACATCCAGCCGTTTTGCGATGATGTGCTTGGTCTGATCGAGGATATAGATAACAGGGGTGCTGAAGACATCGTAAAGTGAGTGGAAATTGGATGTAACGGATGGATCCCAGACATTGGTCCAGTCGTAAATCTTGTATTCGCCGATGGCCTTCATCCACTCTTCCTTTTTATTCTGGGTGCAAACTGCGTAGATATCAATTCCTTTGTCTTTCAGCGGAAGGTATAAATCCTTGTAAAGCTGAGGTACCGTTTTCTTGCAATGACTGCAATTGGGTTCCCAGAATAACAGGATCGTATATTTCGAATTCATCTGGCGGAGACTAAAAAAATTCCCTTCCGAATCGGGAAGTTTCAACTCGGGGGCAAGATTTCCGATCAAATTTGGTTTCGTTACCCGTACTTTCTCTTTGACTTTTGCCAAAGCGGTGGAATCGAGCCATGTTCCTTTGCCGTTGAGAAAATAACGTTCGGCAACTGCCACAAACACTTTATCCATCCCCATTACTTCCGACGTAATCCCGTCGTTGAGCCTGTTTAAGGAGATATAACGGTACATTTCCTCATTCACTTTTGCCTTTTCGATTAAATCAATCGTTGGGCGAAGGATCGAATCGGGAATCTGTAACAGGGTATTTTTGAAATAGGCATCTAATCTGCCATCAATCAATGGGGTTCTGATCAGTCCGGGTTGTGCAAAATTGAAATTATCCCAGAAATGTTTTGTCGTAAACTGGTAATTCAGTACCCATTTCAGCGAGTCGGGATTTTTGCAGTTCGATGGTGCAACAAAGGGCGGTTGTCGTGGATAGATCATCGAACGAATGAAATCGGCAAAAAATGTTCCGGGATATTCGGCCGATTTTTTCGCCCAATAACCCTCCATATCATTGTTAAGTGCCTCAATATCTGCTGTGATTATTTTTAAGGAATCGGGATTGTTTTTATGCAATTCATACTCTTTTTGCAGTTTCTGCTGTTTATTCCGCTGAACCGTCAGGAACTCCTGGTATTGCTGAAACGCCTCTGTTTCTTTTGCTCCTTCGAAAATACGTTTTGCCTGCGGATCGAAAGAAGTGCGAATCGAAAACTGTTGATCGTCACCAATCAGAAAATCGAAGTATTTGTCTTTATTTAAATAGATTACGTAGATTCCGCTGATTCTTTTCTCCTTGAATTTGAAGAGGGCGGTGCCGGCCTTATCAAGTTTTGCCGAATCGATCCGTAGTATCTTACTTCCGTAATAATGGGCCAGGTAAATATTGGAGTCTTTCAACCCTTCGAGGGTAACCTTGATTTGAAATGGCTGAGCCCAGATTTCCGAAGAAAACGATGTCAATATAAATAGCAGAAAAACAATAAGTTTAGCAGAGATCTTCATAAAACATTATTTTCCTCAAATTTAAAAACTACTTGGCATTTAGCAATAGATTTCTTTTTGGAATTGATTAGGAACGCCAAATTGATTTTCGGAATTTCGGATTAGTAGCTCAGTTCCCTAATTTACGCAATTGACTTTCCGAAAATAATCTGGAAACGTAGATCCTGTTTGTTAAAGAGCTGTTCTGCCCACTTCATCTGCCGCTCTGTCGGGTTTAACTGCCGCTCTGTCAGATTTGTGCGCTGTTCTATCAAATTAGCACATCGTTCTGCGAGGTTTGCACGTTGTTCTGTGACTTTACCACGCTGTTCTATCAAATTAGCACATCGTTCTGCAAGGTTTGCACGTTGTTCTGTGACTTTACCACGCTGTTCTATCAAATTAGCACATCGTTCTGCGAGGTTTGCACGCTGTTCTGTGACTTTACCACGCTGTTCTGTTCTTGAATGTTGGCATTCAGCAGAAACTGTTCATGCAACTGTGTCTCTCCAGGAACAAAAATCAAGCGTGATTTCCTGCCTGGAATACACAAAAAGGCCGGATCATATCCGGCCTTTTCACTGTTGCATTTAAAGAATCTTTAAAAATATTGAAATTTAAAGCGAATCAGGATCAGGGAATTAAGTTGACACTTCCGTAATTGCTGTCGATTTGGACCGAAGACTTCGGGTTTTCTGAATTTCCGATGGTACCGGTTACTTCATAACTTGTGTTTTCGCGCATCCTGTTAAGTTTGCCGTCGGGATGCTTAATATCACTGTAATGGACTTTGCCGTTTAATTTGTAGGAGGCATCGGTTGCAATTCCAAGTTTTATTCCAGCATATTTGTTCTGAATGGTAATGCTTTCGAAACCGGCGGGAATCTCCCTGACGGTAACACCGCCATATCCATTGATCAGACTAAGTTTTGAACTCAGCTTTTCGATGTTGATGCCTGTGTACATTGAGTTCATTATTAATGTATTGATTTTCTCAATGTTGAAATTGTCATATTTTGAATCGGCATCAAACTGGTTGCATTCTCCTACATTTATTCCCGAATAGCGGGTTTCTGCTTTTAAATTGCTCCCTTTTTCGAGTCTGATTTTTGAATAGTGCAGCGTCAGTAAAAGGTCTTTTGTTGCATCTAAATTGACTTTGCTGTAAGCGATATCCATCTTAAGATCGGGTGAAAGCAATTTTTGACCGTTCAGTTCGCCGTATTTGATTTCGAAAGTTCCTTTGGCGTTCAGATCTTTCATATTTACATTGCCGTATTTCTGAACGACCGCCAGTTCGCGATCTGCCGGAATCGATACGTGGTAATCGATGCTGAATTCGTTGTTACCGTTCATCGTGTTTTCAATACTGGTAACCGCCACTACTGTGCTTCCATTCAGGTTCACCGTTACGTT
Source organism: Mariniphaga sp. (assembly GCA_025355585.1). Taxonomy (GTDB): domain Bacteria; phylum Bacteroidota; class Bacteroidia; order Bacteroidales; family Prolixibacteraceae; genus JAAFHB01. Next base: position 7,884 of record JANXZJ010000190.1, read on the forward strand.
GATGTTATCCAGAAGCCGCCGGGCCTTGTCGGAAGTCCCTTCCACCCAGATATCGGCAGAAACAATCACCGAATCGGTCCGGTTGTTCTCAATGTAAATGTTCCCGTATTTGTTGTTTATATCAAGCTTTTGAACCTTATTTACGGGATAGTTCTTGTACACTCTTTTCGAAATTCTTTCAGCAGTCACATTCAGGGATATCAACAAGACCGTTGCTACCAGAATGCTAAATTTCAGGGTTTTCATGTTTTTTACTTTTTAAATGTTTTACGTTTTCTAAATCTGTTTTTATTGTATTCACGATATCGAGCTTGGTTTGATAATATTCAATCATCGCATTGATGATTCTTTCGTCGTTGGGATTTGCCTTGTACTCTGCCTGCAAATTCACAAACAAACTGTCCATTTCAGAAAGTTCATGTTTGATCTGGACCAATTCTTTTTGCGATCCGATCCCCTCGCTGGCCATTTTTTCAAGGTCCCTGATTCCGTTGTTAATACTGTTTGTATAGTAAAAGGAGGCTTCGCCAAGATCACTTTTGACCAGCGCTGTTTCTTTCACCGCAGATTTCGGATTCCTTAGATAAACATATAAATTAGCAGATAACAAGACGATTACAAGCACTGCCGCAACTTTCAGAAAAGGTGTCAGTTGAATACCTTTTCGCTTTGATTCAGCAAGCCTTAACCGCTCTGCGAAACGGTCAAGATGTCCGTCCTGAGGTTCTTCCTCAAAATCATGACGATTTTCTATAATTATTTTATCTAGTTCATCCATAACTTTTCTCCTTTATCTGCTCTTTTTCTGTTATCAGTGAGGATCTCCTTAAGCCGCTGACGTGCCCTCGAGAACTGCGTCCGCGAAGTAACATTCTTTATTCCAAGAATTTCGCTCACCTCTTCATGATCGTAACCCTCCAACAGGATGAGCGATAGAATTGTGCGATATCCATCGGATAATGAGTTAATCGCTGATTTCACCTCTTCCACTGTAATTGACTCAACTTCAGGTTCACTAACGACCGGAAGTTCAACATGAAGTTCTTCAAAAATCACTTTTCTTTTTCTTAATGCATCCAATGAACGGTTGATCACAATCTTTTTAAGCCATGCCCCGAAACTTACATCACCACTATACGTCTTTAGCTTTCGGAAGGCTGTCAGAAACGACTCCTGCATAACATCCTCGGCCTCTTCGGGTATACCAACGATTCGCAGGCTTGAGTTATACATCGACTTGTAATAGAGCCGGTAAATCTCAAATTGCGCTTTCTTGTCGCCTTCCGCGCAACGGTCGAGCAAATCCTGGTGAATATTGATATACTTGTTTCCCAACTTATTTGTTTTCTGAGTAAAGGACGAAGTTAAATTTTCTTTGTTGCATTAAATTCCTATTTTTATAAAAAATCATTTCAGGCTATGAAACATCCGGAAGCGAATGGTGGCTTTTTGAGCTGACGATTATCCGGATGTTCCATGAGGCAACATAAAACAAATCAATATTCTCATGAAGAGTTACGATCCGCAAATGCATACGGCAGAACATATTCTTAATCAGACAATGGTAAGGATGTTTGGTTGTGAACGGTCTTTTTCGAGCCATATCGAAAAGAAAAAATCAAAATGTGATTACCACTTTGACCGTCCGCTCGACCCGGTTGAGGAGCTTGAACTGGTGAAACTGGTCAATGAAGTGATCAGCCGTAATCTTGAGGTAAAGGAGCAATTCCTTACATTGGAAGAAGCGTCTAAGCAGTTTAATTTAAGTCGTTTGCCCGAAGGATCGGGTGATGAGGTTAGAATAGTGACAGTTGGCGATTACGATGCCTGTCCTTGCATTGGACCTCATGTGAAGAACAGTTCCGAAATTGGTGTTTTTCAGTTGGTTTCAACTTCCTGCGAGAACGGGATATTACGCGTCCGATTTAAACTGGGGGACACGCACGGTATGTAGAGACGCATGGCCGTGCGTCTCTACACACAATCAATCATATATTCATTTTCAAAATGTCAACACTCGAAATATATAAAGCATCGGCCGGATCGGGCAAAACATTTCAGATTGTTCGCGAATACCTGCGAATGGTTTTCGAACGCCCTGGTGCCTACAAAAATATCCTTGCAGTTACCTTCACAAACAAGGCCACCTCTGAGATGAAGGATCGTATTCTGAAAGACCTGTCATCCCTGGCGTCCGGAAAACCTTCCGGACACCTGGAGTACCTGAAAGTGGAGTTTCATCAAAACGAAGAAGAGATCCGGGTTAAGGCTGCAACAATATTGAGATTGATTCTTCATGATTATTCGAGGTTTTCAATCAGTACCATTGACAGTTTTTTCCAGCGTGTGATCAGGGCCTTTTCGCGCGAGATGAGGCTCAATGCATCGTATCGTACCGAACTTGACGCGCAACTGGTGCTCGAAGAGGCGGTTGACAGGCTCTTTCTTGAGCTGGATAATAATCCGGGACTGAAAAGCTGGATGCTCGAATATGCCGAAGAAAACCTTCGGGAAGGAAGGAACTGGAATTTCAGGGAAGACCTCACCGGACGTGGTAAAGAGCTTTTTAAAGAGGAGTTTAAGTTGTTTAGCGAACCGTTATTAAAGAAGCTCGCGGACAAAAGTTACCTTACCAAATACAGTCAGGAACTCAGAGTCGTGCTCGATAATTACGAGCGCAAGTTAAAAGATATTGGCAAACAAGGACTTGTCCTGATTGCCGCGGAGGGATTAAGCATTGAAAATTTCAAATACGGGAAATCATCATTCGCCACCCATTTTACGAAGCTGGTTGATGGAAACTTCGATCTTCCGGGATCGCGGACGCTCGATGCCTGCAACAACCTTGATGCCTGGTCGAAAGCGACAGATAAACCTGAGTTGAAAGATCGGATTGAAGCTGTTTATACTTCTGGATTAAACAGCCTGTTGGTCAGCTCCATTGAGTTAATGAATACGGAGGGCGTTTTTGCCAATACGGCAAAAGCAATCCTTGCCAACCTGTTCTCTTTTGGTCTGCTTACCGATATTGCCTTGAAAGTTCAGGAGGTATCGAAAGAGAAAAACCTTATTTTATTAAACGATTCAACGCAGATTTTGCGTAAAGTAATTGCAGGAAGCGATTCTCCTTTTGTTTATGAAAAAATGGGATCGGTTTACCGGAATTTTATGCTCGATGAGTTTCAGGATACTTCAAGGCTGCAATGGCACAATTTCAAGCCTTTGATCGAAAATTCATTGGGTGAAGGGAACCGGAATATCATTGTTGGTGATGTAAAGCAATCGATTTACCGGTGGCGTAATGGCGACTGGAATTTACTCGCAACGCAAGTTGAAAACGATCTGACGCATTTTGGAACGAATGTAGTTTCACTCGATACCAACTGGCGCAGTGCTAAAAAAGTGATTGATTTCAACAATCTGCTTTTCAGGGAGTCCGCACGGTTATTGAACAACGATTTTGAGTCTAAGCTTACAGATTCAGGTCACACATTCGATGAGTTACCCGAAATGAAAGGGATTATTGAGAAGGCTTATAGCGATCATTATCAGAAATTTTCAGGTAAGACTACTACTGAAGGATATGTCAGGTTGCAGTTTATCGAAAATGAGGACAGCAAGAAAAAGAGTGATTACCAGGAATTGGCAATTGCCGGGATGATTACCCAGATTGAAGCAGTGCAGGCAAACGGTGTCAGGCCCGGGGATATTGCAATTCTGGTTCGCGGTAAAAGTGAGGGTTCGATGGTTGCCAAAGCTTTACTTGACAGGAAGATTACCAACAAGGACAGTTCTTACTGTTATGATGTGATATCCAACGATTCGCTGATTATAGGATTGTCGCCTGTTGTGCGGTTTATTCTTAATTTCTTCAAGCTGTTCTCGGGTACTGAAAACGATATCGTGAAAGCGGATCTTGTTTATGGCTATTTTAATTACCTGGCTCCTTTGATCGATGGAGTTGCTCCTCCATCTGCAACTGATTATCATGCATGGTTCGCTGTTAATCAGGAAGCACCCGAACTATTTAAGTCATGGTTTCGCACCGCGGGAAACGATTCTTTTGATGTCTCATTGCTCAGTTTACCCTTGTTCGAGTTGGCCAGTCGTATTGCGCAGAATTTCGGTTTGAATAAAATTAAAGGAGAATTGGTTTACCTTGAGGCTTTCCTTGATCTCGTACTTCAATATGGCCGCGACGAAGCGGGCGGAACTGCAGGTTTTCTCGATTGGTGGGAAGCGTCAGGTAGCGGTAAAACAATCACGCTTTCCGAAGGTCAGAATGCCATTTCGATCCTGACAATTCATAAATCAAAAGGTCTTGAGTTTCACACGGTTTTTGTACCACTTTGCGACTGGGAAATTGTTCCAATGGCGAACAAAGCGCCATATCTTTGGTGCCATCCCAATCAGGCACCTTTTGATAAGATGGATCTTGTACTCGTAAAATATGGTAAAGGCTTGCAACGAACACTGTTTTCGGATGCTTATTTTAAAGAGATGCTTTACAGCTCCGTTGATAATCTGAATCTTCTCTATGTCGCATTGACGCGTGCCGTTAACTCTTTAATCATATTTTGCCCCTACGCTCCAAAATTGAATACTCCCTACACGAGTATATCCTCATTGATTCAGTCTGTGTTGGAAAATCCCCCGATGCTTGACTCCGTCGACCGTGAAAAATATATTGACCTTACTGAATTTTATAATTCTGAAACAAAAACGCTTGAAATCGGAGTGGTCAAAAAGGTTTTATATTCGACTCAGACTCAGATTTTGGACAATAAAGAATTGGATGGTCTGATCCTTGCAGGCAAAGGAAAACGGTTGAAGCTCCGGATTCACAATGATAGCTATTTCGATCTTTATGATAATGTTAAATCGGATAGGATTAGTTACGGAAAATTGCTGCACGAATTGTTCGAAAAGATCGCCACATCAGCTGATGTGGTACCTTCTCTCAAGAGAATGGTATCTGAAGGGAAAATTGATACGAAAACCAGTGACGAGTACTTGCAAATAATTCGGGATTTATTGTCTGAGGAACCATTCCATTCATGGTTTAACATCGATTGGAAAGTTTTGAACGAGCGGGACATTCTGCGGGGAGACGAAAGGCGGCACCGACCGGACCGTGTGATGATCAAGGGTAATGAACTGGTGGTTATTGATTATAAAACCGGTTCAAAATCGGATAAGGATTTTGCCCAGGTACGTGGCTATCTGAAGGATTTTAGCAAAATGGGATACCTGTTGCCCAAAGGTTATCTTTGGTATATATCAAATAATGAAATTATTGAAGTTATTTAAAATCGAATCAGTGAGAAAAATACAAAATCCCTATACCAAATCGGGTAGTTTAGAATACCAGTGTTTTGGTTGTTCCCCGAACAATGAAATTGGACTTCGGCTCGAATTTTGGGATGAGGGTGAATATGTGACAGCAAAATGGATGCCACGTAAATCGCTCGAAGGGTTCCGGAATGTGTTGCATGGCGGGATTCAGGCTACTTTGCTCGACGAAATTGCGAGCTGGGTGGTTCAGACACGTTGCAAAACGGTTGGTGTAACTTCCTCAATGGATATAAAATACCGGTGCCCTGTTCTTGTTAGTGAAGGGGAGATTACAATGCGTGCCAGAATCAAAGAGGTTGGAACAAGAATGGCGGTTATTGAAGCAGAATTGCTGGGAAATGACGGAAAACTTTGCGCATCGGCTGTTGTTAAGTATTTTCTTTTTAATGCTGAAAAAGCGTCAGAGGAGTATTTCTACCCTGGTGCGGACGCTTTTTGAAGTTGAGAATATTGCAACGGAATATTTGGTAAGATTCTGATCAGTTGTTTGTTGTTTCGCTTGAAGAACCTTTCAATTGATATTAATTCAAAATTAACGTTGGTTTAATTTGTTTAAAATTAAATTTGCCTCATTATTTTTAATAAATGAACTCAATATTTAAACCAAAACTTTACGTCGTCTTAAAACAGGGTTACAACAGGCAGCTTTTCAAAAAAGACCTGTATGCCGGTTTTATTGTGGGAATTATGGCCTTGCCGATTGTTATTGCTTTTGCGATTGCTTCGGGGTTAACACCTGATAAAGGGCTCGTTACTGCAATAATTGCCGGATTTATTGTCTCCGTTTTGGGAGGAAGCCGCTTTCAGATAGCCGGACCAACAGGAGTTTTTATCGTGATAGTTTATGGGATCGTTCAAAAGTATGGTCTCGATGGCTTAATGATCTCAACCATAATGGCTGGATTGATGCTCGTCGGATTTGGACTATTGAGGTTGGGGACGATACTGAAATATATTCCGCATCCCCTGATTGTCGGATTTACAAGCGGTATCGCATTGATACTGTTCTCAAATCAGGTGAAGGACACACTAGGACTTCAAATTGATCAATTACCCGGTGAATTTGTCGGAACATGGGAGACTTACTTTTCGAACGTGGGGCCAATTAATTATTATGCGCTAATTATCACAATAGTAACAGTCTTAACTTCTATCTATGGCGGCAAGATGCTCAAAAAGTTACCGGGCTCATTTTTAGCCATTGTCATTGTCACCTTTTCCGTGACTTTATTGAAGCTGCCGGTTGCAACAATCCAATCTGTTTTTGGGGATATTTCCAATACCTTCAGTTTCCAAATGCCTCATTTCGAGTTTAGTTCACTCAGAGCGTATATTCAGCCTGCCTTTACGATTGCGCTACTTGGTGCGATGCGATCATTGCTTTCGGCTGTTGTTGCTGATGGGATGACGAGTGGTTCGCATCGGTCGAATACAGAATTAGTGGCGCAGGGAGTTGCTAATATTGTGATACCATTTTTTGGCGGATTTCCTGCCACAGGAGCGTTGGCGCGCACTGCAGCGAACATAAAGAACGGTGGCCGCACACCGGTTGCCGGAGTTATTCATGCCATCACCTTGTTATTTATAATGCTGGTATTTGGTAGATGGATTGCGTTGGTTCCTATGGCTTGTATCGCTGGCATATTGATTGTAGTCGCTTATAATATGAGCGAATGGCGTTCGTTTGTAATGATTATTAAAGGATCGAAATACGACGTTCTTATTTTATTAACTTCATTTTTTCTGACTGTTTTTTTCGATTTGACTGTCGCTTTTGAAGTCGGGATGGTTCTCTCCGCGATGCTGTTTATACAGCGAATGTCGAAGCTGAGTAACATCGAATTGGTTGATATTGACAATGATATTATCGAGAATTATTCGTTGTTGCCAAAAGGGGTTGATGTTTATGAAATATCGGGTCCCTTCTTTTTCGCTGCAGCACAGTCATACAAAGCAACGTTGAAAGGGCTTGCTGCAGATTCGAAAATATTAATACTGAGAATGAGATATGTCCCTTTTATCGATTCGACCGGAATTCGTAATTTTAGGGAAGTCATCAGGGATTTCAAAATACGAAAAGTTGCGATCGTTCTTTCGGGAGTGCGGCCAAAGGTTCGCCAAACACTTATTGATTGTGGTTTGGCAGAAGAGATTGGCAATGATTTAATTTGTGATAATTTCGGTGATGCCGTAAAAAAAGCTACAGAAGAATTGGAGAAAATGAAATGGTATAAATAACGATTGAGCCAGTTTCAGAGAATAACAAAGCCTTGATTTACAATTTGTGAATCAAGGCTTTGTTGCGTGTTTTAATTTCAACTATTCCAGTGCAACTTTAAATACTATTTTTCGGACTTTGGAATCACATTTTATATCTTCAACAGCTGTATGCATATCGGTAGGGAAATAGATGGCAAACATACCAGGTTCAAGTTTTGAGAAAGATGCTTCGGCTGCATAATTGCCAAAATCTTTCTCTTCATTGAAAGGTTCGAGTAAGCTGTGCGATTGAAGAGGGGCATACCCCATCAGTTCGGAGCCGGTAACCCAGTACTGAACGTCAATATTTTTGCGGTGAGCTTCCATTGTTACCATGTCTTTACATTTTTGCTCATATTCATTCACGATCATTCGCACTTTACCTTTGCTTGTTTCATAACTGCCTGTTTCAATTGTAGTTAAGTCGTTATCTTTGATATATACAAGTGCTTCAGCTATTCCGGAACCAAGTTCATAGTAAAGGGATGCGTTTTCAATTCTATCGATAATCATTGGTTGTATTTTATGTGATCGTCAAAGATATTGAAATGTTTTTATCTCTGCTTAAAAGAACATCCAAAAGACAAGGTCGGATCAATCAGTTCAAATGAGTGCCGCAACAAAGTAATAAAGCATAATCAAGGATACCAGGAGTTTTACGACTGTTCCGGCTAAAAAACCGATAAATGATCCGAAGCCTGCTTTTAAGGCATTTTGCCTGTTACCTGCAATCATTTCTCCGGCAACTGCACCGATAAATGGCCCGATAACTATTCCAACCGGAGGGATGAAAAGTCCTGCAAGAAGCCCAACCATACTTCCCCAAACTCCAAACTTACTTCCACCGAAGATTTTAGTTCCCCAAATTGGAATCACATAATCGAGAATTGAAACAATGATGACTATTATTCCCCACGAGATCAGAAACTTTGAGGAGAAATCAATTTTTGAGGTGAGATGGATTGCAACCAATCCAAGGTAGGAGAGGGGTGGGCCTGGTAATACAGGAAGCAGACATCCGGCGATTCCTAAAATCATTAAGAGTGAGCCGCTGATTATGAGAAAAATATCCATGAATTTTTTGATTTGAATGCTTTTGACTTCATAATTAACAGTCGGGAGCTATATTTTGATCAAAAAAAATCCTCCCCGAAGAAACGGAGAGGATTTTCGTTAAAAAGTAGTTGCTGACTAATTTGCAGTCAATCGGGCAATATATTTATCAATAGATCTTCCTTCGTTGCTTTCAGCATATTTATCCTTTATAATCTTGTAAGCCTCCAAAGCTTTGTCTTTACTTCCTAATGTCTCATAAAGATTACCAGCTTTCAGGTAATATACTGGTGATGTGAAAGCATTCGGATTGAGTTTTGCAGCTTCCATATACAATTTTACGGCTTTCTCCTTGTTCCCAAGTTCAGCGTAAGCATCTCCGGTAGCACCTAATGCAACTGGCGCGAGAAGCAGGTCGTCAGTTTTAAAACCTTCAAGATAATCAATTGCTTCCTGGTATTTTCCCAAATGTAAACTTGAGATTCCGGTATAATATTTTGCCAGTTTCCCGGCCTTTGTGCTTCCGTAATTGTCGATAATATCTAGAAATCCAGGATAGTTACCATCGCCGTTTATGGCAAGGTTAAAAGAATCTTTTTCGAAATATTGTTCAGCAACGAATATTTGTTCTTTGGCTTTTACTTCTCTTGGAAGAGAGTAAAACCGATGGATGGCAAGTAAAAGGAGGGCAATAACTACTGCTGCCCCAAAAACTATCATGATAATTTTTGAATTTTTTTCGAAATATAATTCGGCAGTTGTCAATGCGTGCTCAACTTCCTCTAAATTTTCAATCGGTTTTGGTGTCTTTTCCTTGCTCATTTTATTTTAGTCTCTAAGATTTTGCTTTTTTTCAATTTGAATGCAAAAATAAGCGTTTTTACTAAACCACAGCATTTTTTAGTTATAAAAATGCTTTTTCTCAATCACTGCAAACAATCAAGACTTTGAATTGGTTTTTACTTCGATTTCAACCCCGCATTTGGTGATTTTTTCATTGAGCCAAATAAAAAACGTTAGATTTGTATCAGTTAAAATCAATTTGCTCCGATGTTTATCAGGAATCTTGCTGTTGTTAATTATAAAAACCTCATTCAGGCTGACTTACAATTCTCTTCCAAACTGAATTGTTTTATTGGCAATAATGGAGTCGGGAAAACGAATCTGCTTGATTGTTTATTTTATCTGTCGTTTTGCAAGAGTTGTTTTAATCTTCCTGATAGTCAGAATATTCGTCATTCAGAAGATTTTTTTGTGCTTCAGGGGAAGTACGATTGCGGAGGCGAACCTGAAGATATTTACAGTGGTTTTAAAACGGGTCATAAAAAGATCTTTAGGCGTAATAAGAAAGAGTATGAGCGGTTATCGGATCATATCGGATTACTTCCGCTTGTCATGATTTCACCCGCAGATTCCATATTAATTCAGGGAGGCAGCGAAGAACGACGTCGATTTATGGACAGTGTGATCTCGCAATACGACCGGCAATACCTCGACTGGTTGCTGAAATACAACAGAGCTTTGCTTCAACGAAACAACCTTTTAAAGTTTTTTGCTGCAAATCATCAGTTCGATGGCGATAGCCTCGATGTTTGGAGTGAACAATTGATCATTACCGGAGAGAGAATTTACAATAAAAGAGTAGAGTTTCTTGATGCACTGTTGCCTGTTTTTCAGAAGTATTACGACTTTATATGTCAGGGTCATGAAAAGGTACGACTTGAATATCAGTCGCAATTAAAAGGTCAGGATTTCAGAAAATTACTTGAAGAATCAGTGACTAAGGATCGTGTTTTGCAATACACTACTTTCGGAATTCATAAAGATGATCTGGATCTGAAGATTGAAGACTATTCTATTAAAAAACTGGGTTCTCAGGGTCAGAATAAAACCTATCTTATTTCGCTTAAATTTGCACAGTTCGATTTCATTCGGTCAGTAAATAAGGTCAAACCGATTCTGTTGCTCGATGATATTTTTGATAAACTCGACAGCGCCCGTGTAGGACAGATTGTTAAGCTGGTATCGGACAGTAATTTCGGGCAGATTTTTATTACTGATACAAATCGCGAACATCTGGATGGGATTATCCTGGAGGTTGGTGGTGCTGATTTTAAAATTTTTCTCGTTTCTGACGGGCAAATCTCTTTGATGTAGTTAAAACTTTTATCAAAAATGAGAAGAAGTGAAGTTCAATCCCTTGGCAGTGCGATCAGGGATTATTTAAAAGAGCGGAAATTTGAGGGTAAGATTGCAGAGATCGAAGCTGTAAATCTATGGGAATCGATTATCGGAAAGCAAATTGCCAGAGCAACCTCTTCAATTTATATTAAAGATGGAACGCTTTACGTTCATCTTAAATCATCCATCGTCCGAAATGAGCTGTTTATGATGCGAAATGATATTATGCGTGTTATGAACCAGCGAATTGGAAGCGAGGTTGTGAAAGCGATTATTTTACGATGACCTTTTTGACTTAAAACATTAGCTATTTGATGACAATTAATTTTTCTAAAATACCAACTCCGTGTTATCTGATTGAGGAGGAGTTATTGCGTAATAACCTTCGTTTGATCCAATCAGTAAAGGAACAAGCTGGAGTTGATATTATCCTTGCTTTTAAAGGCTTTTCAATGTGGAAAGCATTTCCAATTGTGCGCGAATACATTTTAGGAGCTGCAGCCAGCGGCGCCTTTGAAGCTAAACTGGCCGCAGAGGAAATGAAAACCTTGGCTCATACTTATTCTCCGGCATTCCAGCATTCCGATTTTAATGTGGTTATGGAAAACTCTTCACATATCACTTTTAACTCATTGTCTCAATTGGAATTGTTTCTTCCGGTTGTAAAAGACTTTTCGCGCAAAATATCTATAGGAATAAGGGTTAACCCTGAGTTTTCAGAGGTTGAAACTGAACTATACAATCCATGTGCTCCTGGTACGAGGTTAGGTATTTTGGCAGATCAGCTTGGTGACGAATTGCCTGATGGTGTCGAAGGTTTTCATTTTCATACACTTTGTGAATCATCGGCAAATGACTTAGAGAAGACTCTTGCTGCGTTTGAAGCCAGGTTCGGTAAATATCTGAACAAAATTAAGTGGGTCAATATGGGTGGTGGGCATTTGATGACCAGGAAAGGCTATGATGCTGAAAAACTGATTCGTATTTTAAAAGACTTTCGTAAACGATGGAATGATATAGAAGTCATTCTTGAACCTGGAAGCGCTTTTGCCTGGGAAACTGGTGTTTTAGTTTCGAGTGTTGTGGATATAGTTGAAAGCAAAGGAATTAAGACTGCGATTTTAAATATTTCATTCACTGCGCATATGCCAGACTGTCTGGAAATGCCTTATAAACCAAGAATTCGTAATGCCTACCATGAACCAGTTGAAGGTAAGCCTACCTACAGGATGGGGGGCAATTCGTGTCTTGCCGGCGATTTTATTGGTTTCTGGTCATTCGAAAATGACCTGAAACCTGGGGATCAGATTATTTTCGAAGACATGATCCACTACACAATTGTTAAAAGTTCCATGTTTAATGGCGTTCCTCATCCATCAATCGGAATTTGGTGTGAAAATGGTGAATTTAAACAATTAAGGGTATTTGAATATATAGATTATAAAAACCGGATGGCTTAAAGTAACATTAGTGGTCATCATCAACGATTCTACTAAGAAATGTAAGTCGCAATCTCGGTGATTTTCTGAAATTCGGTATTACTATAAGCCTTTTTTTAGTTTAATTTTGTACAACTGCCATTTGCATTAGCATATGCTTGTTTATTCATATTTAGATCATCCAGTGCTTTCGTATCTGCTCGTAGCTGAGTTTGAGTAGAACTGTATTTTTTTGCCTCAATAGTGTAGGTTACAACTGTACCGATAAAACCAGTTCCACAATCATTTTTAGTTGCAGTTGCCGATATTTTGGTATTATAATAAGGGGGTCCTGTTTGGGTTGTACCTGTTTGAGCTATAGGTATGCAAGTTCCATTTGCATTGGCGTAAGCTTGTTTATTCATATTTAAGTCATCAAGCGCTTTATTATCTGCACGAAGTTGCGTTTGGGTAGAACTGTATTTTTTCGCCTCAACTGTATAGGTTACTGTTGATCCTGAATAACCAGTGCCACAGTCGTTTTTGGTCACCGAAACTGATATTTGTGTGTTAAAATAGGGAGGGCCAGCTTGAGAAGAAGTTTGAGAGGCAATTGTGCAAGTACCATTTGCGTTGGCATTAGCTTGTTTATTAATATTTAAATCTTCAAGTGCTTTATTATCTGCATCAACCTGACTTATGGATGAGCTGTATTTTTTAGCGGGAACAGTATAGGTGACTGTTGTACCAGTATAGCCTGGTCCACAGTCATTTTTAGTTGCTACAGCCGTGATTTGTGAATTATAATAAAAAGCTGGAGGCGGATTCGAACCTATGTATTCATTGGCTCCAATATCTGGCGGACCTACTAATGCATTTTTTAAATAGTCAGAAGTTAATCCTACATTTACACCTGCATTGATAGCTGAACTTGTTGATTGCAACCTATAATCAGTTGAACTAACAAAAAGCGGATTAGTGTTAATTGAATGAGTATCCTGGCCCCTTACCGTTTTATAAGTAGTCCATGAGTAACCTGTTCCCCCAATCAAAATATTAACAGCTCTGTTTGCATTGTAAACCAGATTATAATCACTAATGGCAGATTGCTCAAATGCCATATCCTGTGAACCTCCATCATTCATTATTATGTTATTTTTAATAGTAACATTGCTTATTCCAGTTGGATAAACATAAATTGAACTTAAACTGCTTCCTGCTGCGCAATTACCAATTAGGGTATTATTATAAAAGGTTCCAGAAGATTGCGAAAAATCTGCACCGGAAGTGTTATGTGTATTGGGACTGATTGATGGCTTGTAATTATTGTTTTCAATTATATTATTATTTGCCGTGAAATTAGTCGCACTCCTAAATCTTAGTCCTGTTTGATTGTTTTTCACATAATTCCTGCGAACAATTGCATTTTCCGAATCATAGATCCAGATGCCAGTTTCGTATTCAAATGCTCTGCTATTATTTTCACATAAATTATCTTCGACAATAGCATCATATGAATGGGTTTCAATCTGTATTCCTGATGCTCCTCCCATATTGGTGTGGCAATTTTTAATTGTAACATACTGGCAATTTTCAGTGCCAATATTTGAGGTTGTACTATGGTGAGCATAAGCTCCATCAATAATGATGTTTTTGGGTATTGACGGCAAATCCAAAGGGTATTTACCTCCAATTGCAATATTTACTAAATTGTAAGAATACTCACCTCCTTGAACCGTAGCATACGATACATTGTTCCATAAAGCAACTCCTCTCGTCCCATTAGTTCCAATACAATTTTTAATCAAATAATTGCTATGTCTTGTGTTGTTGTCGATCACAATACATTCCACCGTTTCAGATTTTGTCGTCATTGTGGCATAACAGGCATCTAATGTTATGTCATTACAATCTTCAAACTTTATGAGATATGATGTTGCATCTTTGCACCTGATACCTTTTACTGACAAAAAACTTTGTCCTTTTGAGTAAATACAATATACATTCGTTTTTGCCGCATCAATTGTGACAATATCTGTTCCGTAGTTAGACAAAACAATTGGATTGCCAGCTGAACCGGAATTAAATAAGCGTACATATTCCTGATATGTACCGGCTTTTACATATACGGCATCACCACCCACTGCAACGCTTAGTCCCTTTGCTATAGTCAGGAATGGAGACTCTAAAGTACCAGTATTGCTGTCGCTGCCATTTTTTGCAACATAGTAATTAGCTCGAAGCCCAGCTGATTTTAATTTGGTATTTGCCGGTTTTATCTGGTTCACCGGCGAGGTGTCGATGACAGGTTCAATGCAACTTAATGTAAAAAACATAAAAAGGAAGCCTGAAAAAAGAATTTTGAGTTCCATGACTTGAAATTTGGTTTTCTATCAATTAAAATTTGGTTTTTTCAACCAGATAACAAAAAAAATTACCGGCAAAAATGTCGTAATTAAAGTTGAAATTGTGTTTTAAGGTAATTATGCTTTAATAGATGCGATCAGATCGATACAACCCCGTGCGAATATATATGAGATTTCGTAATAAATGCAAATATGTAAGTGAAATATTTTCACTTCGATTGTAATTTAGACTCGTTCTTTGATTTTTACTCCTTTAAAACAAGTAGAATTGGCTATTGTAATGGATTGTTCGTTTGGCAGTCAAGTAATACAGTATAAATTCTGGATTAGTGGTTAAGTATTGATTTTGTGTTTGTTAAACCATTTTTTTTAAATTTTATAGTTCTTATCTCGAACGCAATTTTATTGGATTCAAGCCATTCGATAAAAAACTTATTCTGCGGGAAAAATAATTTTGAGGTATGGATTAACTGGCCTATAGACGGAATCTTGACAGTTAAGGAAGGGGGCGCGTTCAGAAATTGGAGTTTGATATGAAGATGTAAATATAAAAATCAGAGAGCTGCTTAGTTTTTAAAATCCAAGTCGTTTAATATATTAACGTAATTTTTCGATTTTATCCGGACATGTTATTTCTTGCCAATGAAAAATCAGGTTTCAACCAACTGGCTAAAACCTGATTTTTTTATTGATAAAGAGTTAATAGTCTTATGTCTATAACGTTGCGAATGTTACTAATATTTTGGAATTAGCGTCTCTGATATATCCTTAACGCCGTACAAGTTCCGTTCGTATTGGCATATGCTTGTTTATTGGCTTTAAGATCAGTTGTTGCCATATTATCTGCATCAGTCTGACTTACAGTTGAACTGTACTTTTTAGCTGCAATAGTATATGTTACCACTGAACCAGTATATCCTGTCCCGCAGTCGTTTTTTGTTGTTGTTGCAGAGGTTTGTGTATTATAATAAGTTGCTGTCGGAGTTATTATTGTACAAGTGCCATTAGCATTGGCATAGGTTTGCTTGTTGGTATTTAGATCAGCAGTTGCTTTACTGTCTGCATCAATCTGACTTACTGTTGAGCTGTACTTTTTAGCTGCAATAGTATATGTTACTACTGAACCTGTATATCCTGTCCCGCAGTCATTTTTTGTTACTGTTGCAGCGGTTTGTGTATTGTAATAAGTTACTGTCGGAGCTATTATTGTACAAGTGCCATTTGCATTGGCATAGATTTGCTTGTTGGCATTAAGATCAGCAGTTGCTTTACTGTCTGCATCAATCTGACTTACTGCAGAGCTGTATTTTTGCGCTGCAACAGTATAGGTTACTATTGAGCCTGTGTAACCGGTTCCACAATCATTTTTAGTTGCCGAAGCAATTGCTTGTCCATTATAATACACAATTAAAGGAGTATTTGGACCTGTGGATTCATAAGCTCCGATATCTGGCAATCCTACTAATGCATTTTTCAGATAATCTGAGGTCAATCCTACATTAACTCCTGCATTGATGGCTGAACTTGTTGACTGTAATTTGTAATCAGTTGCACTGATAAATAATGGACTGTTATTAAGCGAATGGGCGTCCTGACCACTGGTCGTTTTGTATGAGCTCCAAGTACGTCCTGTTCCTGATAAGGTAATATTTATCGCCCTGTTTGAATTGTATACTAAATTGTAATCACTAATTGTAGCTTGTTCAAATACCATATCCTGAGAGCCTCCGTCATTGTAAATAATATTATTTTTAATATTAACATTACATATCCCAGCTGCATAAACAAATATTGAACCCAAATTGCTCCCAGCTGCTGTATTTCCGATAAGGGTATTGTTATAGAATGTACCGGATGATTGATTAAAGTCTGCACCTGATGTTTGATGTGTATCAGGAGCACTGGTTGGTTTGTGAACATTCCCTTCAATAATATTGTCGTATGCCTGAAAATTGGCCGCACTTCTAAACCTAAGTCCGGTCTGGTTATTCTTCAAATGGTTTCTGCGAACAATGGCGTTGGGTGAATTATAGATCCAGATTCCTGTCTCGTACTCCCAATTAATACTATTGTTCTCACATAAATTTCCTTCAAGCAGAGCATTTGGAGAATCTGTTTCTACTTGAATCCCTGTCGCACCACCTAAGTAACAATGACTGTTCCTTATTGTCACGTTAGAACAGTTTTCTGTGCCAATGTTTGAGGTTACACTATTATGCGCATTAACACCGTCAATGGTAATGTTAGTAGGTCTTGTAGCCACATTTAGGGGGAATCCACCTCCGACAGCCACATTGACGTTATTAAAAGAATGCTCTCCTCCCTGTACTGTTGCGTTGGAGACATTATTCCAAATAGCAATTCCTCTGTCACCGTTCATCGTAACGCAATTACGGATTAGGTAATTGTTGTACCTGGTTGTTCCACTGTACCCATTATCAATCATGATACATTGTTTGGATTCCTGTTTTGTGGTGTAAGTCGCGTAACACTCGTCAATAACTACATCATGGCAATTTTCAAAGTTAATAATATAGGATGCGGCGTCTTTACATCTTATTCCTTTAACGGATATAAAACTTTGATTCCCGGCATAAATGCAATATACATTGGTATTTGCGGCATCAATTGTGACAATATCTTTCCCGAAATTAGACAAAACTATTGGACTGCCGGCTGATCCGGAATTAAGA
>JANXZJ010000191.1 GCA_025355585.1 Mariniphaga sp.
TAATAGTTTATGCATTTGTAAAAATTGGTTTAATGACACAAATTAAAACATTCTATTGCCTATTCTCTTAAACAACAGAGTTACAATCCAAAAACAGTTTTACCTTTCAGGTTTTATTCCTTCAATCAAAATAACCAAATAATTATTTATTGTTAGAAAAGCCATTAAAAGTGTTTTGACTTCTCAATTGACTATTGGTTTAACGCTCCAACAGAAAAAAGTACAAAATAAAAAAAAGGGCCGAAACCCTTTTTTATTATTTCACCGGAGCATAAAAGCACCTTATTGGTGAATTAATTTTACCCTCTGTTACCAGTTTTTTAATCGCTTTATCGATCTCCTTTTTATCGATTCCCGTCGCTTCAGCAATTTCACCACCTTTTACTGGTCTGCCGGCATCCTCAATTGCTTTAAATACAAGGTCCTTTGTTTCCATAACGATACTTTTTTAAGGTTTATTTTAAAGAAATAAATCAATTATTTAAGAATATTTGATGTCTAATTGAAATATCTAAAGTTTCGATAACCTGCTAAGCAAAAAATGATCGGCCAGAACAAGTGCAGCCATCGCTTCAACTATAGGTACAGCCCTGGGTAAAACACAAGGATCGTGTCGACCTGAAGGATTAATCGTCGTCTCGTTCTCGTTCTTGTCGATTGTCTTTTGCTCTTTCAAAAGTGTTGCGATCGGTTTAAAAGCCACGCGCCAGTAAATGTCCTGACCATTGGATATTCCACCCTGTATTCCGCCCGAATGATTTGTAACTGTAGAAACCTGATCACCCTTTTTGATAAAAATATCGTTATGCTCTGAGCCGGAAATTTCAGTTCCGGCAAAACCAGATCCATATTCGAATCCTTTCACCGCATTAATCCCAAGCATTGCATGTCCCAAATCAGCATGGAGCTTATTGAACACAGGTTCACCCCAACCAGACGGCACGCCGGTAATTACACCACTAACAACTCCGCCCACTGTATCATGATTTCTTCCGGCCTCTTCAATCCGTGCAATCATCTTTAAAGCAGTATCTTGGTCAGGACACCGGACGATATTCGATTCAGTCAGCGTCAGGTCAATATCCTGGTACGCTTTATTCAACGAAATCTCCCCGACATTTGAAACCCAAGCATTGATTTTAATACCCAAACCAGCAAGCATTTGCTTTGCAATTGCACCTGCCACAACCCTCGCAATCGTTTCGCGGGCCGATGAGCGGCCACCACCACGATGATCACGTGCTCCATATTTTTGATCGTAAGTATAATCTGCATGAGAGGGACGATAAACATCTTTCAGCGTGTTATAATCTTCAGAATGATGATCTTTATTCCTAATGATGAATCCAATAGGAGTTCCCATGGTTTGCCCCTCGAAAATACCCGAAAGGAATTCAACTTTATCATCTTCATTACGTTGGGTTGTAATGTGCGACTGCCCCGGTTTACGACGATCTAATTCCCGTTGAACCAAATCAATATCGACCATTAATCCCGCAGGACAACCGTCGATAACACCTCCGATTGCTCCCCCATGCGATTCGCCAAACGACGTAAGTCTGAAAATCCTTCCTAAAGTGTTCATATGTAAAAAATTAATAAACCCGAAGTTTTCACTCCGGGTTTATAAAAGTAAGATATTTTAACGAAATCTGAAAATCAAACAGAAATTTTAGTGGCAACCACAACCAGAACTTTTCTGATCTCCACTACCACAACCTTCAGACTCGCAGCCACCATCGCCGCAACCTCCACCGCTGCCACAACCACAACCTGCGCTGTATGCTGCGTTTAGCTCTTCGTCAGTTGCATCGCGCACATCAAGTATTTCTCCGGTAAAATGAAGATCCTCTCCAGCTAATGGGTGATTAAAATCCATCTGGACAGTATTTTCATCAACAGAAACTACGAGACCTTCCATGCGCTGGCCGCTTGTTGACATCATCGGAACAGAATTTCCTGGTGTAATCAGTTGCTCGTCAATCTTTCCGTCAACCATAAATATGCTTTTCGGAAGTTCAACGATTGCCTCTTCATTAACTTCACCGTAAGCATCGGCAGCAGGAATAAAAATTTCGAAAGTATCATTTGCCTTCTTTTCGAAAAGTCCGCTCTCGAAAGCAGGCAACATCATTCCCGAACCATAAAGGAAAATAAGCGGGCTATCCTTACCTGCTCTTTCAAAAACATCACCTTCTTTACCGTCCAACTTCAATTCGTAAGTGACGGAAACCATTTTATCTTTTGCAATTGTCATAATCTGTTTTTTGAATCTATATATTAAGGGCACAAAGAAAACACGTTATTCTGAAATATACAATTCATTGTAACGGAAAAAAGTGAAAATTGTTCTGAATTACCAAGAATTAACATCCGAATTTTACTGCTGATTTCAAAACATGACGGTTATAACCAGACTGGTTTATTCCTATCTGGGTGTAACAACTTCATATTTAACGTTGTCAATGCAAACATAGGCTGGGGTATTCATTCCAAACGCTCCTGTATCAGTTGATGTAAGCCGAAAAGTAAATTTATTGATTTTTCCAAGGGAGGAAAGATCAACGGTTGTCCATTTGTTCACGATGTAGTCCTTCGAATTATCATCGGAACGGTAATCCGCCAGGTAAAAGTTAACCGATTTTACAGAGTCACCAGCCGCATTAAAACCAATTACCGTCAATTTAAACCAGTCCTTGTCATTGCCTGAAGTGCCTCCAAACTTTTTTGAATAACTGTCGCCGTTTTTAATACTTAGAGCTGTATAAGTTGAATTACATACGCTTACACTTTTAATGCTGTATTCCGTACCTGCTGAAAATGACGCAAAAGCATCTGCCCCAAACGGTGGGTAATACAATACGAATTTATTTGTTCCGTTTGCTCCATCATAAACACTGTACTGATTATCCCAGCCCGCGCTTGTAACATCAGCCATCTTAGAATAAATAAAGCCGGCCCATGAACTGTAGGTCGCATCAAAATTATTTTGAAATTTGATCCCCAGGGCATTAAATTCACCTGTTTTATCGGAGCCATTCCAATACGAAGTGCTACCAAGTGATAAACTCTCGAGATCAACCGTTTTGATCTCCGCCAAATCTCCCTGTTCCTTTTCACAAGCCGTAAAAACAAACAGACTCAAAACAATCGCAATAAACTGATTCTTAATAGTTTTCATTTTCAAAAATAATTTGTTGTTGATAATTTATAAAGCACTTACGTAAGTCAGAAATACATTTGGCGCATATGCATCCCGAAAAATTATCCGCAAGGAATTTCCTTAATTCAGCGTCAATTGGTTCATTCAGACACCAACATTCCAGAATCTGGTCGTTTCGACATACAAACGACATGTTACAGCGCGGACAAACTTTTTCCATAACGGAATTTTCTCGTATTAATTTGCCAACTTTCTGTTCAAAAGAGAAAATGAATAACAATGAATTGCAGTTCATTTTTGCTACTTTCCCCGGAAAGCAAAAAATATTGTAGTGAATCGCGGCAGGTATTCTGGCTTGCCTTCTTTTTGATGTCTTCCCATCTGTCGATTGACAAACAGTGACTTGTAGTTCAAAAAGCTTTTATTAAGGCTTACAGCTGCGGGTACAGCTCCGGATTTGAACCGGATTCCCTTTTCATTACCCATCCCCGACCTGGAACAGGTAATACCGAAAAACGTGGCAAAGATAGAGAATCTGATTCGGATATAATCCATGATGAGAAAGAATATTCAAGAGTAATCAAAAGAAGGCAGACACAAGATTAAAGTCAAAATGTTCTGAAAATTTTACTATTTTTATTCCTTAACAAATTTGTTACTTTATGAATCGACTTGAGGCAGCCAACCGGATATCGTATCTTCGGGAAGAACTTGAAAAGCACAATCATAACTACTACGTTCTAAATAACCCAACGATTGATGACTTCACTTTTGATCAGATGCTGGCTGAATTGGTCAGGCTTGAAACTGAATTTCCGGAGTTTTTCGATGCCAATTCACCAACTCAAAGGGTTGGAAGTGATCTCAATCAGGAATTTAAGCAGGTGACTCATAAATACCAGATGCTTTCGTTGTCAAACACTTATACCGAGGAAGAGATACATGAATTTGATCAACGGGCCCGAAAACTTACAGATGAAAATTTCGAATATGTTTGCGAACTAAAATTCGATGGCGTTTCAATAAGTCTTACCTACGAAAAAGGGTTGTTAGTCAAAGCAGTGACACGTGGTGACGGGGAAAAGGGAGACGATGTAACCGACAATGTCAAAACAATTAAAAGCATTCCACTCCGATTAAAAGGGGATTATCCCGATGAATTTGAGATCCGCGGTGAAATATTACTTCCTTTCAGTGTTTTCGAAATGCTGAACCGTGAAAGAGAAGAGATTGGAGAACAGCCTTTTGCCAATCCGCGTAATGCAGCATCCGGAACATTAAAGATGCAAAACTCGTCCGTTGTTGCATCCCGAAAACTGGATGCCTACCTCTATTATGTCTTAGGCGATAACCTTCCGGACGACGGTCATTTTGAATTGCTTCACCATGCTTCGCGATGGGGATTTAAAATATCGGAACATACACGCAAATGCAAAAATCTGCAGGAAATATTTGACTTTTTACATGAATGGAACGTCAAACGTAAAGAGTTACCTGTGGCTACTGATGGTGTTGTCATCAAGATCAATTCTTCGCGGATACAGCAGGAGTTGGGGTTCACCGCCAAGTCTCCGCGATGGGCGATTGCGTATAAATTCAAGGCTGAGCGGGTCAGCACCACTTTGAATTCAGTTAGTTACCAGGTGGGACGAACCGGAGCAGTCACACCTGTTGCCAATCTCACACCTGTTTTACTTGCCGGAACAGTCGTTAAAAGAGCAACTTTGCACAATGAAGATGTAATCAAGAGCCTTGATTTACACATGGGCGACACTGTTTTTGTTGAGAAAGGCGGTGAGATCATCCCTAAAATTGTGAGTGTCGATCTGACTGGTCGTCATCCAATGAGTGAACCAATTCAGTTTATTGAACGATGCCCTGAATGCAATTTACTATTAGTCAGACAGGAAGGAGAATCAGCCTGGTATTGTCCGAATGAAATTGGTTGTCCGCCACAAATCAAAGGAAAACTGGAGCATTTTATCAGTCGTAAAGCCATGAATATTGACGGTCTGGGATCTGAAACGATTGAACTTTTGTTCCAGAAAAAGCTTATAAATGATATTGCCGATCTTTACGATTTAAAACCGAGTGATCTTATTGATCTTGACCGCCTTGGTGAAAAGTCTGCTACCCGGATACTCGATAGTCTTGAAACCTCAAAACAAGTTCCGTTCGAACGTGTTTTATTTGCATTGGGAATCAGGTATGTGGGCGAAACAGTGGCAAAAAAACTTGCCCGCGATCTGAAATCAATTGAGCGTATTGAAACAGCATCAATTGAGGAACTTACCGGGGTTGAAGAAATCGGGAGCAAAATTGCGGTGAGCCTTGTTAATTGGTTCGCAGATGATCGGAATAAACGTTTAGTGGAGCGGCTAAAAAGTCAAAACCTCAGTTTTGAGATGAAATCAGAACAAAAAGAGGGACAAACTGATAAACTAAAAGGTTTATCGATAATAATTTCAGGTACATTTGAAAAATTTTCACGTGATGATTTGAAAGCATTCATTGAATTAAACGGAGGAAAGAACGTAACATCAATTTCGGCTAAAACGAACTATCTAGTTGCCGGAGAGAATATTGGACCATCGAAACTCGATAAGGCTCAAAAGCTAAAAATCCCAATTATATCAGAGGATGATCTACTTCTACTTACAAATTGAAAGTAAACGAATCTGTAACTATTTTCGAAAATTAAGAGAGCTATTAAACGATTTTGTAATTTTGACACGACATGTTTAAGAAAATTGTAAGATATTTCGCAAATAAGCGATTAATTAAATACTATCAGACGCTGCAGCGAACTACCAGGATCAAGACGCTAAAAAATTCAAAAAGCATTGGAATTCTCTGGAATCCGGCAGACGAGGGAAGTATAGAAACATATGAATTGCTTCGGAAAACATTACAAATTAAAGGGATAAAGTCTACTGGAATTGCTTATATCAATTCCAACCGCGAAATGGAGACGCTTTCCACAGTTACCCATTCGGGGCTACTTCACAGACGGAATGTGCGTTGGTTTGGACGTCCTCAAACCAGTGCCGGAATGGAGTTTATCCGGGAGACCTTCGATATTTTAATTGATCTTTCAGTTTTGAAAACTATTGCATTGCAATATATTTTAGTGTATTCTCAAGCAACCTTCAAAGTAGGCTGGCAGGGAACAGAACAAAATTATTACGATTTAAATATTGACGTATCAGAAAAACCTCAGTGCAAATTCCTGATGGAACAGGTTGTCTTTTATCTCGAAAGTATTAATCAAAAGGGTTGAATGAACAGAATGAAGAAAAATTTCCGTGGTGCTGGGGTCGCTCTTATAACTCCGTTTAAAGCCGATCTGACAATTGATTTTGAAGGATTGGGAAAGATTGTCGATAATCAACTTGAAAATCAGATTGATTATCTGGTTGTTCTGGGTACGACCGCAGAAACGGCTACATTAAACTCGCTTGAAAAACAACAGATTGTTGATTTTGTATGTAAACGAGTTAACAGTAAAATCCCAGTCGTAGTTGGAATCGGGGGCAATAATACCCAAGAGGTAATCGACACGACCCTGCAAATGGACCTATCACATGCAGATGCAATTCTTTCAGTTGTTCCATATTATAGCAAACCCACACAAGAAGGTATATTTCAACACTATATTGCAATTGCAGAGACCGCTCCGCTTCCTTTGATTCTTTACAATGTACCAGGAAGAACAGGGGTAAACATGAGTGCCGAAACAACTTTGCGGCTCGCTCATGCGTCAAATAAAATTATCGCGACTAAGGAAGCATCAGGAAATATCAGCGAAATAACCAAAATATTACGCGACAAACCAGCCGATTTCGCTGTAATTTCTGGTGATGATAGTCTGGTGGTTCCTATGATCGCCATCGGAGCCGGAGGCGTGATCTCTGTAGCGGCAAATGTTGTCCCGAAAACAATTGCAGATATGACACATTTAGCGCTTGAAGGCAATTTTAAATCTGCAGGGGAACTTCACCTCAAATTGCAAATAATCAATGATGCATTGTTCGTTGACGGTAATCCCGCCGGAGCAAAAGCAGCATTGCATTCCTACGGAATCATCGAAAATATTCTTCGCCTTCCGCTCGTTCCTGTGAGTAAGCGCACCTACCAGATTTTAGAAACGGAAATGAAGTCACTATTAAACTGTTAGTTACATTTTTCATTTATCCTGAGATAATTTATTTTAAAGAATGGCTATTGGACGTATAACATTTGCAACAGGTATATACTTTCTGGTAAGTTTGATGGATTGACTGCGCTTTTCTACTTCAAATTACGTGTTAATGCCTCACTGTTCATTTTTAAACTCAAGTTTTCTTTTACCCAATGTTGACGGTTATCGAAACCTTAAGCGCGATGCCTGAAATAATTGCATCGTGAATGGTTTTAAACGTTAACCGCTGCTCTTTGATCCGTTTTCAGACTGTGCCTTATACTAACTTGCAGAACTGTACTTTGGTAACTCAATATTTGTGTATTACTCCGTCTAAATGAATTTACTAAACGGAAAAAATTGTCAGTAAATTTTCAAAGTTCAGTTCATAAATGTACTTTTACTCCCTCATATTGAACTGATATTTCAATGGATCAATCATTTGTAAAAGAGAAGATTTTGTTTTTAATCAATCCGCTCTCCGGAACAAGTCAAAAAGAACATCTGCCAGATATAATTAAAGAACTTGCAGATTCTGTCATTTTTGATATTGAAATTGTAATAACAAAATATAAAGGTGAAGCAACGGAAATTGTCAGACAGAAACTGTCCGAAAATTGCCGGTATTTCGTAGCCGTGGGTGGTGACGGAACAGTTAATGAAATTGCTAAAGCATTGATTAACACTAAGGCTATTATGGGAATCATTCCCGTTGGTTCAGGAAATGGATTGGCACGTCACCTTCAGATCCCATTACAATCGCGAAAAGCCATAGAAATTATTAATAAACAAAAATATCAGACAATCGATTATGGATTAATCAATAATAATCCATTCTTCTGTACCTGTGGTGTGGGTTTTGATGCGTTAATTAGCGAAAAATTTGCTCAATGTAAAGGTAGAGGTGCCTCAAATTATATGAGGACGGTAATTCTGGAGTATTTCAAATACAAACCTGAGATATACCAGATTACAGTTGAGAATGAGCCAATGATCAATCTTCAGGCTTTTCTTATCACTTTTGCAAATGGTTCACAATACGGAAACAATGCATTTATCGCGCCAAATGCTGATATTTGTGACGGTAAACTCGACATTTGTATTCTATCTCCATTCAAATTGTTTAAAGCGCCGGAAATTGGCATCCGGCTGTTTTCCAAAAACATAGACAAAAGTTCACTTATGCATAGTGAAAAAGCAAGTAATATTTTATTGGAAAGAGAATCGGAAGGAGTTATTCATATCGACGGAGAACCATGCATGATGGGAAAAAAAATAGAAATATCTTTGATTAACAAGGGTTTAAACGTAATTGTACCATGAGTTCATAAAAAAACCGTTTCGGGATTAAGTCCGAAACGGTCAGCTATATTCAGGTCTAAACAATTTCTATTCTAATTATCTCAAAAGTCGCTGTTTTTCAGCCAACTTTCAAATTCACTTGCCATATCTGCATGAACAAATTTTTTCGCATTGTACTCTTCTATTGATCCGTTATTGGATTTTGAATTGGTATTCATCCAACTTTCAATTTCGTCTGCAATATCAACCTGAACAAATCCCTTTGCATTATATTCTTCAACCATTGGGTTATTTGATTCAGTCTCGCTATTCATCCAATTTTCAATTTCGTTTGCCATATCTGCCTGAACTAATTCTTTTGCGTTATATTCGCTTTTAGTTCCGGCATTGCTATACATCAGACTTTCGACTGCGTTTTCTGACACTACCTTTACTGTGCCAGCATTACCAACTGATGGCTTGCTATTTGCATTCGCGTTAAACGTACAAAGCATTGCGCTTAAAATAGTAACAGAAACTATACCTTTAATTGACCAGTTGCTGACAGAATTATTTTGCTTTTTCATTTTATTCTTCTTTTATTCGTTTTTAATTAATACATCGTATTCAAGACACATAACATGCCAAACTATTTATTTGTTTCATATTTAGATATTTGAT
The DNA here is from genome assembly GCA_025355585.1 of Mariniphaga sp. GTDB lineage: Bacteria > Bacteroidota > Bacteroidia > Bacteroidales > Prolixibacteraceae > JAAFHB01. The sequence goes on from JANXZJ010000191.1 coordinate 9,306, forward strand.
AACATTAACATCACAAAAAATTAACAGTCGGCTGAACGATCTTGATCCGGAATATGTCCGTAAGCGTACATTTCGTACTTATAAAAAATCACTGGAAATAAAACTCCAATTTTTGTCTCCTTCAAATTCAGGATTTTTCCCGGGCTTACCATCCTGAATGTGTTTTCTCTTTGACAGATATCATGTTGCATGGTTTAATCAGAATTTTAATATTTGAATAAGGGTAATTTACTTACTGCTTGTCATGCTTTTATTAATACAACATCCAGCTATGAGAACACCATTTTTACTTGGAATTGCCCTCATTACTTTTCTATTGGGCAACTCTTTAATAACCAGTAAATACAATCTTTATAAAACACTAAAAACCACAATCTTGGTGAGTGATGCAGATTGGGAAAATCTCAATTTGATGATCGAACGATCACCTGTCGATAAAGTGAAAGAAAATTTTGAATTGTTTGTCAAAAAGAATGCACTTCAAACAACTGCTATTAACTGTAAAAATGGTAAGTATTTTGGATTTACGCCTGCTGATGACTATGGGTATTTTCACGTTGTTTTTTTGGAGATTCATCAAGGCAATATCATTAATATTCACTATGATGAGCTAAAATCAAACGGGAAAAATAAAAGAACCGACTTAGGTTATAATCAAGAAATGTTAAAAACTGGAACTTCTCCCGCAATTGCATATCCAATATATGAAAATGAACTTATTAGAAATCAAGATTATATGAATATTGATGCTGTAACGGGTGCGACTTACACACTTTATAGATTTCGAATGGCGGTTGCAAAAGCTTTTGAGAAAGCAATTGTCAATTAATTCGCTGATTGTCAAATGATTTATTCAACTTACACCTACTCGAATCGAAGAGAATCACCAGGATCTGAATTGATTGTATGCCACAATTGACGATAAATTGTAAAAACTGCGACTATGAACACAGCGATAAAAACGAAAAAATAGTTTGTAAAACTCAAGGAAATGTGGTAAGCAAATCGGTTAAGCCAATAATAAGAGAGCAGGAATGAAATAGGCAAAGCAATTATTCCTGCAATCGTAATCAACCTGAAAATCTCCTTTGATAGAAGCAGTATCAATTCTTTGGTTCCTGCTCCGAGCACTTTCCGTATTCCAATCTCCTTTGTCCGATAAATTGTCGTCAATGCAAGAAGCGAATATAGCCCCATACAGGCAATAAATATTGCGAAAAACGAGAATACAACAGCAACCTGACCAGTAGATTCTTCCTCCTGATAAAATTCACCAAGACTCTCATTCATTGTAAACTGAGAAAATGGACTTTGGGGATAAACTGTTTCCCATAATTTCTGTACCCGACCAATTTCCTTTCTATTAACGGGTTGGGCTAATCGTACCGATACAAATTTGACTTTTTCAGGATTGACAGGAAATATAATAAGCGGCTGAACTTTTGTGTGAAGCGACTCAAAATTAAAATTGCCCACAACCCCTTTAATGATCAAAATGCTCTTGGAAGTATCAGCGTTTTGCCTGTATACGGATGAACCAATGGGCTTCTTCAGATTGAGGTATTTTACTGCTTCTTCATTAACAATCACATCAATGGTATCTTTGCTCGTATATTTTTTTCTGTCGAAAGTACCATCAAAGAGCGTCATACCATAGGTACTAAAAAACATAGAATCGGCTTCCATTACATACATAAGCAAAACATTAGTACTATCGCTCTTATCCTGAAAACTTTCCATTCCCATTAGCTTACCAGGAACAGCATTTGAACAGGTAATTCCTTCAACATTTTTTAATTCAACCAACTTATTAATAAATTTCTGTCCCTTATCCTCTATTCCAAATAGGTTCTGAATGACAAAAAGTCGCTCTTTTTGAAATCCCACCCCATTTTGCTGAACAAATCTCAACTGACGATATATCGTTGATGTTGAGTATATTATAACAAGCGAAAATACAAACTGAATAATTACGAGTAATCCTCTTAATCCTTTGCCTCCAGCACTGAACTGCTTTTGCTGCCTAAGAATAGTTGCCGGACTGAATCGTATGATATAAAATGCGGGGTAAATTCCAGCTATGATACCTGTGAAAAGGGTGACACTAAAAATCACAGGTGAAAGTTTAAACAAAAGCATTTGTATGTTCAGATCTGGATTTAGCTGAACCATGCCTGTCGAAGGATAAATCAACTCAACGATAACTAATGCAAAAAAGAGCGAAATAAAGCTGATCGTGATCGATTCTGCAAGCAACTGCCTTGACAATTCCCTTTTTTGAGATCCTAATATTTTACGGATGCCGATTTCGCGCACTCTTCCGGCCAAACGTGCTGTGGAAAGATTGGCATAGTTAATACATGCAATCAAAATGATTAAAAGTGAGATACCTGCAATAATCAATAGTGTCTGAATATTTACATTTTGTGAAGTTTCGTATTTCAAATGCGAAAAGAGGTGAATATCATTAACTTTTTGCAGCCGAAGCACAAAATACTCATCCTTATCTTTCATCTTTTCAATCGTTGTCCCTAATGATTTTTCGATAAAATCACCGGCCTCCTTATAAAACCCGTTGTTAAGCTTATCCTCCATTGCTGACAAGCCCAGGTAGGACGAATAAGCCGGTTCCCGCATATCTGTTCCATCTTTAAACCGAAAATAGGTATATAAATAATGTGAAGTCCAAAGTAAATGAGGTAATACTACCGAAGAGATAGACACAAGTGATTGATAATTAATATGTGAATTGATTGGACAATCCTCCACAACACCTGTTACATTCCATTTTTTATCATTCTCACCGGGAATTCCAACAACATCACTGCCAATTGCCGGTTTTTTCTCATCTTCAATTGTGAGCGTCTTTCCGACAGCACCGTCTGGAAATAATTGATTGGCGATTGAACGGGTTAAAACAATTGAACGTGGTTTGCTTAAACAGGTTTTGGGGTCGCCTTCAACTAACTTAAACCCAAAAATATCAAAGAATGTTGAATCAACATATAAAAGCGTTCGGCTGTCGAGAAGCGTTGAAACAGGACATATAACCGGTATATCACGATCATTTTTAAAGATCCTGCATGCTTGTTCAATCTCTGGTACATAAGGCCTCAGACCGTAGGCAAACATAGGTGAGGATAAAGCGGCATTTGATTCCAAACCTCCTAATTTCGATTCAATATAAACCCTATAAAGTCGGTCAGAGGAAGGATGAAAATCATCATAATTCGATTGCTCCCAAATATATACTAACACCATAATTGCACAAGCCATCCCAACTGCAAGACCAAAAACATTTATGAAAAAATATTCCTTGTTTCGCAGCAGATTACGGATTGCAAGTTTCAGGTAACTGTTCATAATGGAATTATAAATTAGCGTTGACCTTGGAGTAACTTTCCGTAACTACATGCCCATCAAACAGATAAATTATGCGTTGCGTTCGTTGTGCCATCATCATCGAGTGCGTCACCATAATGATGGTCGTTCCTCCTTCATTAAGTTGTATAAGCTGCTGAATAATATCTTCGCCATGAGTTGAATCAAGATTTCCGGTAGGTTCATCGGCAAGAATAATCCTGGGTTTTGCGATTACCGCCCTGGCAACTGCAACACTTTGCTGTTGTCCGCCTGAGAGTTCATTTGGAAAATAATTTGACCGGTGTTTTAGGTTAAACCTTTCCATAACCTGATCAACCCTTCTGGCTCTTTCTGCCTGAGGAACCTTTTGATAGACAAGCGGTAATTCGATGTTTTCCCAGGCTGTAAGATCATCAATCAGATTAAAACTCTGAAAAACAAAAGCAAAATTGTTTTTTCGGATATCTGTTCTGTTCCTTTCTGAAACTTCGGAAACCAATTGACCATCGAGCAAGTACTTTCCGGAACTGGGTAAATCGATTAAACCAATGATATTAAGTAATGAAGTCTTCCCGCATCCCGAAGGTCCCATAATACTTACAAATTCGCCGTCAGCAACCGATAAATTAATATTGCTCAGCGCTTTTGTCTCAACATCCTTGTTCCTGAAAACCTTACATATATCAATTAGCTCAATCATAGTTGAATGTGAAACGTTAAAATTTTGTTATCGTGTTTACAGATTTGAGAAAATGCTTTCGCAAAATAGGAAAATAACCTCATTATCAAAAGCGTGCTTATTCATAAACCGTACCAAATTTGCAATAAACTAATTAATAAACAATTGTAAATTATAGTTTAAAAATAATCGTCCGATTTCGTACATTTACTGAACGATTTCGTACATTTACCTTTTTAAAATTTGGATGATATCGTCCAATTAAAAAGAATAATATCTAATTCGGTACTGATTTACAAACATATAGTAATTAAAACAATTCCCTGTTATTATTCCCGATCTTTATGGCTTGGTGTTTGTAATTCTGGACTATAAAAAAAGACCTTTTCGTTATGGATAAATTTGGAAAAATTCTGGCGGTCGATGACAATGAGGATATCTTATTCTCGCTTAGGTTACTCCTTAAACCGCATGTTGAAAAAATTGTCACTGCAAATGCTGCCACCTCAATTCCAGAATTACTTAAAAATGAAGAGTTTGACGTAATTCTACTGGATATGAATTTTACAAAGGACGCGATCAGCGGTCAGGAAGGCTTCTTTTGGCTCAAAAAGATTCTCGAAATCGATCCGGATGCAGTCGTTCTTTTTATTACAGCCTATGGTGATGTTGAAAAAAGTGTCAGGGCGATTAAAGAGGGTGCTTCAGACTTTATCCTTAAGCCGTGGCAGAATGAAAAGTTACTTGCAACTTTAAATTCCGCGCTTAACCTACGGAAATCAAAGAAAGAGATTGAACAGCTTAAAAGCCGTGCCAAGGCCATCAATAATATGATGAACCGTACGTTCAAGGATTTTATCGGGAATTCGGCTGAGATGCAAAAAGTTTATACTTCTATTTCGAAAGTGGCAGCCACAGACGCAAGTGTTTTAATACTGGGAGAGAATGGAACAGGCAAAGAATTGGTAGCAAGAGCCTTGCATAATAATTCAAACCGGGTTGATGAAGCGTTTATTAGCGTAGATCTAACCTCTATCAGCGAATCTCTTTTTGAAAGCGAACTGTTTGGACATACTAAAGGCTCGTTTACAGATGCAAAGGTCGATCGCCCTGGCAGATTCGAGATTGCTTCAGGTGGCACTCTGTTTCTCGACGAGATAGGAAATCTTCCAATGCCGCTTCAGGCAAAAATCCTGACCATGCTTGAACGGCGCGAAGTGACTAGGGTTGGAGCGAATAAACCAATTCCGATTGATATTCGGCTGATATGCGCCACCAATATGCCTTTGCATCAAATGATTGAAGAGGGTAAATTCAGACAGGACTTGTTATACAGGATTAATACCGTCGAAATAGACCTTCCACCACTACGTGAACGTTATGGAGATATTCCTTTGCTGGCTATTCATTTTTTCCAGATCTACGCTAAAAAGTACAAGAAACCATTGCGCGGATTTACCAAAGATGCTATGAAACGTTTGGAAGAGGCCAGCTGGCCCGGTAACGTTAGAGAATTGCAGCATGTGATTGAAAGGGCAGTTATTATGACCGAAACGGAATGGATCAATCCGAATGACCTGCAACTAAGATCTGTAAATAAGGCTTCTGAGGAACTGGACCTGGATAATTATGAACTTGACAAAGTTGAAAAAACAATTATTCTTAAAGTTATGAAAATGCACCAGGGAAATATTTCGAAGGCAGCAAGTGAACTTGGACTTACACGAACTTCCCTTTACAGAAGAATGGAAAAATATGGGCTCTAAAAATTTCAGAATATCTCTTATAATCAGAATACTGGCAATTGTTGCAAACGCCTATTTAATCATATGGCTATTGTTTACAACCAGCCATTATTTTACGATTGTTCTGTTTGTTGGCATTGCGATCTATCAGGTTATAATGCTTATAAATCATGTTGAAACAACTAACACACTGCTGACCAACTTTCTGGAATCCCTGAGATATTCCGATTTTTCCAGAACATTTGAAATTAAAGGTTTAGGGCATTCATTCGATCGTATGACAGAAGCTTTCAGCCTGGTAATAAATGATTTTAGGAAAGTGAGGGAAGAAAGAGAACAAAACTACTTTTATCTTCAAACGGTCGTTGAGCATATCGGCATAGGTTTGATAAGTTATCGCGATGATGGTTCAGTCGAATTAATTAACAACTCGACTAAGAAGCTTTTTCAGATTACAAGTCTTAAAAATTTAAGCGAATTAAGTAGTTTTTCGCCCGAGCTTGTCTCAAAACTAATGACAATTTCGAATGGTGAAAGTATTATGGTGAAAATCCAAAAACAGACGTGTTGCCAATTGGCCATTTTTGCCACGGAATTCAAAGTGGCCGACCGATTAATCAGAATGGCCACCATCAAAGATATCCAGAATGAGCTGGAAGAGAACGAGATGGAGAGTTGGCAGAAACTGATCAGGGTGCTTACCCACGAAATTATGAATTCAATTACACCTATAGCCTCTATTACTCAGACGCTTAACTACATGATTAAAGATGTAAGGTCAACCTACACCAACGCATTTCAGGACGAAGGAGAGATTGAGGCCATTGAAGAAATTGAACTTGCAATTGAGACGATTCACAAAAGAAGTATTGGGTTACTCCATTTTGTTGAATCTTATCGTGATCTCACACGCATCCCAACACCAAAGTATACCATCTTCCCGGTACAACAGTTGCTTGACAATCTGAAGGGGTTAATGAAAGAGGAAATGCACCAGCGGAATATTGAATGTATTGCCACTGTTACACCAGAAAATCTTGAATTATCAGCTGATGAACAACTTATTGAACAGGTTTTGATTAATCTTCTGAAAAATGCGATTCAGGCTCTCGAAAAAATAGAACATCCGCGTATCGAAATAAAGGCTTTTACAGAAGCAAACGGCAAAATTATCATACAACTTTCAGACAATGGGCAAGGTATTCTTCCTGAAGTACTTGATAAAATATTTGTCCCATTCTTCACAACAAAACCAAAAGGTTCAGGAATTGGATTAAGTTTATCACGACAGATTCTTCGGCTTCATGGCGGAACGTTGACGGCTCATTCAGAACCCGACGTAGAAACTGTATTTACTTTAAAATTCTGATTATAAATATATTGTATTGAAAAGATTCAAAATAGTCATACTAATTACATTATTCATTTGCTTCCTTTTTGTTGTTTTTGTCACATGGATTAATGTGACGATCACAAAAATAGGAAACAGTTATAGCTATAGCTCGATTGATTCAATACCTCATAACCATTGTGCGCTCGTTCTGGGAACTAGTAAATATCTTTGGAATGGGAAACGGAATCTCTATTATACCAACAGAATCAAAGCCGCCGTTGAACTTTATAATCGCAATAAAATTGACTTCATCATCGTGAGCGGAGACAATCGCAACAGAAATTATAACGAACCGATCACAATGTACAATGATCTGATAGCGGCAGGAATTCCCAACAAAAAAATCATTCTCGATTATGCCGGATTCCGAACACTCGATTCGGTTGTACGCGGAAAAGAAGTATTCGGTCAGGATCAGTTTACAATAGTTTCGCAAGCGTTTCATAACCAGCGAGCTGTTTATATTGCACGAAAAAAAGGAATTGAAGCTATTGCCTTTAATACCGAAGATGAGCCCGGTAAACATGCTATTAAAGTTCAAATTCGCGAATTGGCTGCAAGGATACTTGTCGTCTTCGACATGATTACCTCCAAACAACCGCATTTTCTGGGTGAAAAAGTAATGATACCCAATGAAAATATTCCTTTTTCATTGCCCCTGGATGCTAAACCTTAAACGATCATTGTCATTTCAACTATTATTGTTATTTTGCAAGTATCCTAAATAAATTAAGTCATGCTACTTCAGTTTGCTTTGGTTTTGGCAATGCTTTTGCAGGTTTTTGCTGCAGGGGTATCTATAAAACTTACACGAGTCACCAAATATAATGTTTCGTGGATGCTTATCAGTGCCGGATTTATCATCATGGCAATACGAATGCTTGTAGAATTCCTCACTACAATCTCCGATTTTGCGCCGCAGACTTTCCGTGAAGTGTTTGTCTGGCTGGGCGTAGCAGTATCCTTCTTTTTCGCTGTTGGAGTTTTTCTGATCCAGAAAATATTCAAATACATGAAAAAGGTGGAACAAGAAAAACGCGACATGGAAAAAACGCTGCTCAATGCCATCATTCAGGCCGAAGAAACTGAACGTAAGCGTTTTGCCAAAGATCTTCATGATGGTCTTGGTCCAATCTTATCAACTATAAAAATGTCTCTCTCATCACTTACAAGGATCGAAAAAGACGATCAGACGAAAAAAATTCTTCGGAATACCGATATGGTGATCGATGAAGCGATTAAAAGTATCCGTGAGATATCAAATAACCTTAGTCCTCACATTCTCAATAATTTTGGATTGAACAAGGCCATGCGTAACTTCATTAACAAGATTAATTATTCCGATACCATCAAAATTAAATTCTCTTCGGCTTTCGAAGATGAGCGATTTGATAGTAATACAGAAGTAGTTTTATACCGTGTTCTATGTGAGCTAATTAACAATACTATCAAACATGCTGAAGCTACTTTAATCTCAATATCACTCGAAAAATCACCCGGTAAGATTGCATGCTCGTATAAAGACAACGGCAAAGGATTCGATATTAATAAGTTATCTCCTACGCAACACTCCGGTATGGGTTATTCAAATATGGTAACCCGTATCAATTCACTAAATGGAAGTTTTAATCTTACCTCCGAAAAAGAAAAGGGGACAAAAGCTTCAATTATAGTACCTGTTTAATTAAATTGACAACTCCATGGAAATTCTGTTAGTAGACGATCATACACTGTTCCGTAATGGATTAAAAATGTTGCTTGGTACCCTTCCCGGATATTTGGTTACAGGTGAAGCTTCGAATGGAAAGGAGTTTCTGGAATTAATTGAAAAACATGATTATGATATTGTTTTTCTTGACATTGAGATGCCTGAAATTAACGGTATTGAAGCTGCCAAAAGGGCCATCGAGCTAAAACCTGAGCTGAAAATTATTACCCTCTCAATGTATGGTGATGAAGAGTATTACGACCAGATGGTTGATGCCGGCGCAAAGGGATTTTTACTTAAAAACACCAACCTCCAGGAGGTCAAAACAGCCATAGACTCTGTAATGAACGGCGGAAACTATTTTTCACAGGAATTGATGCAAAGTTTGTTACGAAACTACAAATCGGTCAGGGAAGCGAAGGAACCTGAGGCTGAATTATCTGAACGTGAAATCGAAATCCTTCTGTTGATTTGTTCCGGACTTTCAAATCAGGAGATTGGCGACCAGCTTTTTATCAGCAAGCGAACCGTTGAAAAACACCGGGCAAATATCCTTTGCAAATCCAATTGCAAAAATACAGCTGGCCTGGTTATGTATGCCATTAAAAATCAAATGATTGAAATGTAAATTGGCGGTTGGCAACTGGAACCTGACATACATTGTCTTCTATATCAAGTTCTCCTTTTCTCACACTCCCCAAATCTCTCCATCATTCCTCCCCAGTCTCCCTAAGTATTAGTACCCATTCAAAAATACCATTTATTACGGCTTCATTCCAAATAATGAAAGTGTATTTTTGCTAATGACGATTTATCGAATATTTGATACCAAAACTCGAAAATGGGCAAATTATACGATCGGCTAAACCAGGATATCCGATTTATTGAAGGATTAAACGGATGTATGAATTGCGGCGTGTGTACAGCAATCTGCCCTGCAGCAGAGTTTTACCATTACGATCCACGGGTAATATGCGACACGGTTCAAAGCAAGGACGAAAAACTCATCGAAGCACTTCTGCGAAGCGAAACAATCTGGTATTGCGGCGAATGTATGTCGTGCAAAACAAGATGCCCCAGAAATAATACCCCCGGTTTTATCATCATGGCATTACGGAAACTTTCGCAGGAATTAGGCTACTTTACTGATTCAGAGAAAGGACGACAACAATTCGCCATTAAAAGAGCCATTGGTGAAAACATTCTGCGAAGTGGATACTGTGTTAATCCCGATATTGTTTCCCCACAAATGCACCCGGAGCAAGGTCCCGTATGGGACTGGATATCAAGAAATACCCCTGAAATTATGGAGAAGATGGGGTCCAATTACAAACAAGAGGGCGTAGGAGGCATGCGAACGATCGCACCTGAGGTTCTGGCAGAGCTCAATCAGATTTTTGAAGTAACAGGTTGCAAAACCATGTTCGAAACCATTGAGAAACATTCGAAACACAAAGCTGACGAACTAGGCATTGAAATATCTGATGAGGGTATTGGAAATGAATATTTTATGACTGTTTTTACAGATAATAACGGAACACATAACAGCTAAAGGCAAATTCAATAAAAGTGGTATCAGAAGGTAAAAAAAGAGTTTGGGAAGATTATCAGAAAGAGATTGCAGATGATCACTATTTTTATGTGAGAAGTTGTATCAGGCAAACATTCTTTCCGGGATCGGAGACAGCCTTTCTCCGAATCATGCGAAATGATCTCGGGAAAGATGTTTTTGAAGATGCACGCCACACTACTTGCACAGGAATCGGCTATCACACAGATATAGTGCCACTTGAAACAACTATGACTATCATTGCGCGTCACTTCGCACTGATGACAGAAGCTGGTTACACCAATATTATTCCTTCGTGCGTTACTTCATTTGGTTTATATACCGAAGTACTCGATACGTGGAAACATTTCCCCGAAATGGAAGCAAAAATCAGGGATTACTTATGGAAGGCGACAAAAAAAGAATTTAAAGTGCCTGAAAACCTGGTTCATACGTCAGATATTATCTATAAGTTCCGCGATCAGATCAAAGAGAAATCAAAGATTTCACTCGTCAATAAAAAGACCGGATTACCACTGAAAGTAGTGGAACACATTGGCTGCCATTATGCAAAAATGTTTCCGGCAACCGGAATTGGCGGCGCTGAATTTCCATCCGTGCTTACCGGAATGATCGAATCATGGGGAGGGTCCGTAATTGACTATCCCGAGCGTCGGCACTGCTGCGGATTCGGATTCAGGCAATACCTCGTCATGGCCAATCGCGGCTATTCAGTATCGAATTCAAAAAAGAAATTTGAGTCGATGCAACCTTACCAACCCGATTTCATTGTTGCAAACTGCCCCGGATGCTCAATGTTTCTTGACAGATGGCAATATACAATCGCTGAATTAGAGGGAATTACATTTGACGATAAAGGGATGGGTATTCCAGTCCTGACTTACGAAGAGATGGCAGGGCTGGTTATGGGTTATTCACCCTGGGAACTTGGTTTGCAGATGCACCAGGTATCGGTTGAACCACTTCTTGATAAATTGGGCATCGCGTATAAAAAAGAGGAAAAATACCTTGGCGCACACGGCCAAAATATTGGAGAACCTCAAAAACCACAGTTCCTGATCGTTTGATAAATCTTTCTAAGAAACTATTAATGAACAACATTACTCAACATATTATCATTATAGGTGGTGGTCCTGCAGGACTCGAAGCTGCTTCATCGCTTGGAGCTGCGGGATACAAGGTAACTGTGTTAGAAAAAGAGGAACAGACCGGTGGAAAACTGCGCTTATGGTACAAACTGTTTCCAGACTTCCGCCCTTCTGCTGAAGTACAGGAATACCTTGCTAACGGTCAGAAAATGAATTCACCTGAAATTATTACAAAAGCCGAAGTCATCAGTATCACCCCAGAAATAGATTATCAAAAGGTCATCCTTGCTGACGGCCAGATTTTCACAGCCGACGTCGTTTTGATTGCCACCGGATTTCAGGTTTTTAATGCTGAAAAGAAAGAAGAATACGGCTATAAAATATATGATAACGTGATCACTTCGGTTGATCTGGAACAACAACTCAAATCGGGCGATGCGGTAAAAACAGTTGCAGGTGAAATACCTCAGCGGATCGCCTTTATTCATTGTGTCGGTTCGCGTGATAAAAAAGTCGGAAACATCCATTGTTCCCGTGTTTGCTGCATCACAGGTGTAAAGCAGGCAATTGAGGTGAAAGAACATTTACCCAAAGCTGAAATTTTCAATTTCTACATGGATATGAGGATGTTCGGGCAGAATTTCGAAGAGCTCTACATCGAAGCTCAACAAAAATGGGGCATCACTTTTATCAGGGGACGTGTATCTGAAATTGCCGAAAACATAGATGGAACTTTGCAATTGAAAGCAGAAGATACCCTTTCGGGACGGCCTATGAAAATGAATTTCGACCTTGTTGTATTGTTGGTTGGTATGGTTCCGGCAGTTGGTACCGATGCAATCGGAAAATCGGCGGGGCTGGCTTTTACGGCGGGTAACTTCCTTGCAAGTAACGATACCCATTTCAATCAGAATGAAACACACACACCAGGAATTTTTGTTACCGGTACTTGCAGGGAACCGCTGTCAGTAGCGGAGACACTCACCGATGCGAGGGCAGCTACTGTCAGAATCATTTCGTGGCTTCGGGATAAAGAATTGAAATCAAATAACTGAATAATAATACGATCGTGAAGGATTGGGGATATTCCATATTGAAAGGACGACAGATTGATATCGAGAGCAATGATTTCTCTATCTCGCAATTTGTGGCACAACACGAACCATCTTTCAAATGGTGTATTGGATGCGGCAGCTGTACTGCTACATGTTCGGCAGCCCGGTTGACCAATTTCAATCCACGGAAAATCAATCTGCTAATCCAGCGAGGTGAAACAAAAGGTCTCACTGAAGAAGTTGCCAAATGTATGCTTTGCGGGAAATGCCAGCTGGTATGTCCACGCGGCATTAATACCCGAAATGTGATTCAGAACATTAAACGAGCCTTAAACACTTGCCATGCACTATAGTCTGTTTGTAATTCCATTCACGGCAGGAATGGTCATTCTGACAGTTCTGCTTGCGTTCCGTTACATTAAATGGCTTGGTAACATTGAAGCCGGGAACCTGAAGAAAATCGGGTTGAATATCTTTACCGTAAAAACTTTGTACGCAGTCCGCGAAGTTTTCATGGAGAGTTTAATTCATCGTAAAGTATTCAGGAATAACCGAATGCTGGGATATATGCACATGAGCCTTGCATTTGGATGGTTTATGCTGATCGTTGTTGGAAAGCTTGAAACCTTCTTTTACACAGGCAAGTTTGCAAACGAATTCTATTATCCGGTCTTTTTCCGGTTCTTTGAACTGACACCTCATAAAACCGGCATGCTGTTAATCTTCAATGCGATAATGGATTTCACATTGCTGTTGGTATTATCAGGAATTGTAGTAGCCATACTACGAAGGTTTCGACCCGCAATAACAGGGATGAAAAAGAATACGAAGCATTCCCTCGGCGATCGCCTGGCATTGACTGCTTTATGGCTGATATTTCCTTTGAGGCTTTTAGCAGAAAGCGCCACCGCCGGCTATGCGCAAAATGGTAGTTTTATGACCCAACCACTGGGTGATTTCATGGGATATTTTCTTCCGGTGCAAACACTTTCAATCGTTTTCTGGTGGATGTATTCATTGTCGCTGGGCGCTTTTATGGTTTCGATCCCATTCTCACGTTACATGCACATCCCTACAGAGATACTTCTGATTTTCCTGCGAAACTGGGGACTCAAAACCAATGAAACCTTTACAGGATTTTCGGAAATTGAGGTTCAATCGTGCTCGAGATGTGGCATTTGTATCGACACCTGCCAGATGAATTCACGGGGGAAAAACAATACTTCACAAATGGTTTATTTTATGCGTGATTACCGTTATGGTCAGCTTCGCCCCGATTTGACAGACAATTGTCTGTTATGCGGAAGGTGCACTGCGGCTTGTCCCGTCGGTATTGATCTTACTCAAAAGCGCATTCTGAAACGTAAAAAAACCACGTTCGAACAACCCGAAGGGTTCAAATATCTGCCAGTTAATCATCCGGTAGCAAAAGCCGATGTGGTCTATTTTGCGGGGTGTATGAGCCATCTTTCGCCAACCATCAGCCGGTCGATGGAGAAGATATTCAAGGCAGCCAAGGTCAACTATCTATTTCTGGATAAGCATGAAAGCGTTTGTTGCGGACGTCCCCTTAAATTATCGGGCCAGTTCGAAGCGGCGAGAAAGCTGGTTGAAAATAACCGGCAGCGAATTATTGCGTCGGGAGCTAAAACACTTGTCACCTCCTGCCCTATCTGTTATAAAAGTTTTAAAGAAGATTATCATCTTGATATCAGGATTGTTCATCACAGCGAATATTTACCGGAACTAATCCTTCAGAAAAGAATAACTGTGTTTCCTTCCGGGAAAAAGGTTGTTTTCCACGACCCATGCGAATTAGGTCGGGGATCAGGCATTTACATTCAGCCGCGGATCCTGCTTAAACATTTCAACAACCTGGTTCCCATCCTGCAAGAAAAGGAGAATTCGCTGTGTTGCGGTGGTAGCCTGGGTAACCTCTCGATAAACCCCGATGAACGGTGCGCGATCCAGAAAGCAACCTCCGAATACCTCAACAGCGCTGATGCCGAAATCATCGCCACTTCGTGCCCCATGTGTAAAAAGAGCATTGCCCAATTTTCGGATGCGCCTGTGAAAGACATTGCCGAACTGGTTGCTGCCAGCCTCGAAACCACTGCCGAAAGTCAGAAGTCATTAAAGCGTCGTAAAGAGCAGGAGATGGTGGAGATCTTATAATTGGTCAAATCCATTGTTTTCAAACCCGTTGTAAAAGATTTGAAAGAATAAAAAAGTTGTCAGGTTTTTATTTCCGTATAGAATGTTTATCTTCGTACGTATAAATATTGAGAACAATGGACACAAAATTGACCATCAAATTAAGTAAACGGGTAATTAATGAGGCTAAAGACTATGCAAAGAATCACAGGACAAGTCTTTCGCGAATGATTGAAAATTATCTTGACACTATTACAAAAAAGGAAATTAAGGATTATGAAATCACTCCGCTGGTCAAAAGTCTGAGTGGGGTTATCACATTACCTAATGACTTCGATTATAAGGACAACTACGCAAAATTTGTAACTGAAAAATACAAATGAGAAGTTTACTGATTGATACCAAAATCATCCTTGACCTTCTTGCAAAAAGAGATCCATTTTATGACTTTGCGGCTGAAATATTTTCATTGGCCGACACAAATAAAATTGAACTTTATACCTCTTCAATTTCGATAATTAATACAAATTACATTCTGTCGAAGATTTTATCCGAAAAGGAAGCAAGAGAAATATTACGAAAATTCAGAATTCTCGTCAAAGTATTATCCTGTGACGAAAAAATCATCGACTTAGGTCTGAATTCTTCTTTTAAAGATTATGAAGACGCTGTTCAATATTTTACCGCGATAGAAAACCAGATGGACGGTATTTTAACAAGAAATGTAAAAGACTTTAAAAGCTCGAAGATTCCTGTAATGACGCCGGAAGAATTCCTGAAATCAAACAGGTAACAAAAAGTATGCGCAGTGACCGGGTGACTATTCATGATTTGGACAGTCACCCGGTCACTGTTTTTTACAAATCGAAGGCACATTGCTGAATTCTCCGGACCCTTATCTCGTCCATTTTAAAACAAGTATTAATAGGTTTTTATTGTAAAACATGTTTGACAACATGTTTATTGCTTTTCTGATATTTAACCAATAATTTTGTTACGATAGCTTTAATTTGGAATAATTTAATACCTTTTTCCTATGTTACAGTACTCATTAACAGAAAATTTGTTGACTGAAGCTCCCGATGACTACACGGCACTTGTTCAACCTTTGGGAACTTATGACAAAGAAGCAATCATCACCGAAATGCTTCGCCGGGGAACTTTGCTTACCCGTACCGACATCCTTGCCGTTCTCAACGGCTTTGAAGAAACCGTCAGAGACATTACACACGACGGTGGCATTGTGAACACCCCTTTGTTCAACACCTCGTTTTCTATCTCGGGTGTGTTCGACGGCGCGATGGACACTTTCGATGGCAACCGCCACAAACTAAACGTAAACCTGACCAAAGGGATGGTGATGCGCGATGTTGAAAGCCAGGTAGTGATCGAAAAAACCGGAACGGTAATACCTCAACCAACAATTCTTGAGGTGAAAGACAGCGTATCGGGCAAAGTAAACGAACAACTTACACCCGGTGGCGTGGTTGAATTGATGGGTGTTAACATCAAAATCGTTGGTAAAAACGCCGACTGCGGTTTGTGGTTCGTTCCTGCATCGGGCGAAGCTGTAAAGGCTCAGGTTATTGTACAAAACAAACCCTCTTCATTGATCGCAATGATCCCGAATCTTTCGGCCGAAACCTATACTCTTAAGGTGATGACACAATATACAGGCGGAAAACCATTAAAAGATCCAAGGACATGTATGTTCAAGAAAACACTTGTCATCGATTAAATTTTTAAAGCATATAACTTTTGACAAAGAGGTGGGATTTCTCACCTCTTTTGTTTTTAACTATTTGTCCAAAAAAGATAGAGTCATTCTATTGCAGGGGACAGAGTGGTTCTATCACAAGGGATAGAGTCGTTCTATCACAAGGGACAGAGTGGTTCTATCACAGGGGGTAGAGTGGTTTGCAAATCGAGCAGCATTTTATTGAACATTAAGG
>JANXZJ010000001.1 GCA_025355585.1 Mariniphaga sp.
TCCCTGGTGACTTGCTACGAAGCTGTTGAGCCCTTTCACAAAATCGGGTTTCAGTACTACATTTTTAAAGCCAGGTTGTTTCTCGTCGGTATAAATTCCACCAAGTGATTTATAAAACCATGCGCCTATCTCTCCAAACATGATATGGTTCAGAGAGATGTCTGACTTCGAATCAATCGGCCAGTTCTCATACAATGTAGTTGCCCCGTTTACAATCCACCATCCCCACGAAGGAAATGTTTTCTGCAAAGCCACTTCGTAAGCAAGATCGGCATAACCATTTGCACTCAAAGCATTCAGGATTGTCTTTGTTCCAAGTAAACCGACGTCAATATGTTTTCCATCAGCAATTACGCGTTTAGCAAGATTTTCTGCCACCTTGCTTCTCAACGCTTCGGGTACAATTCCCCAATGAAGCGGTGCGCTCAATTCTGTCTGGAAGCCGCTTGCATAGATTCCCGTCTCTTTATTAAGGTACTTTGAGTTAATCGCATCTTTAATTTTTAACGCCAGCGCATTGTACTTTTCAAAATCAGCTTTCTTACCCAAAAGATTCGCACTCCTGGCAAGGATGGAAGCGTCAGTATAGTAAAAGATCGAAGACGTCAGCTCTTTTGAAGCCTTTGATTTAACAGGAATCCAGTCTCCCAGGCCCCAATCGGTTAATCCCAACGGACTAATCTGGGTAATATGATCTACATAACGCCGCATATTGTCATAACAATCGCTGAGCACTTTCGTATCTCCGTAAAAAAGGTAAATATTCCAGGGGATAATCGCAATCGTGCTGGTCCAGTCGGGACCATTTGCCCAGGTGTAACCCCATCCGCTTGTCGGGATGATGGCGGGAAGAACACCGTTTGGTTGCTGCTCGTCGCGGTGATCAGCCATCCATTTTTCGTAGACAGTGATAGCATCAAAATTATAGAGACCAACCTCAATGGCAGTATGTGCATCACCTGTCCAGCCGTTCTTTTCGCGCTGGGGGCAGTCAGTGGGGTATCCATATAAATTCGACAGATAGGAAACATTGGTCGCTTTCCAAATCTTGTTCAGGATCGAATCGGACGATTGAATATGCCCGGCAACGGGAACATCGCTGTGCATAAAATAGCCGGTCAGACTTTCCAGCTTTAGCTCAACCGGCTGGTCGCTGGTCACCTCAACATACTGAAAACCCTTGTAATTAAACAAAGGTTTAAAGATCTCCTCTCCTTCTCCCTTCAATGTGTAAATATCTGTTCCAAACGGATCAAGCTGATCGGTCGGACGATAATGGGCATCGATATTCGATTGATCGACCATTCCATCGGCACGGAGCCGCTCGCCATGTTTTAACCGGATAATTGTTCCAGCGGTGCCACTCACTTCTAGCTGACTAACACCTGCAATATTTCGCCCCAGGTCAAAAATATAGTGAGAATCGTTTACTTTGGTCATCTTTTTAGCAGGAATCACCTCAACATCACGGATCGGCTGAAGCGCCTGGGCAACAATATTTGCGGATGGAGTGCCCACAGGGATTGAATTTTTCCATTTCGAATCGTCAAATCCGGTTGTATTCCATCCTTTTTGTGCCAACCTGCCATCAACATGTTCGCCTGTATAAATACTGTTAAGAACAATGGGACTTAACGATGTTTTCCAATCGGTTCCGGATATGATTGTCTCCTGCGAGCCATCTGAATAGGTGATCCGTATGTCCATACAAAAACTGGGACGTGCCCGCCATGGAGCCTCATCAAAATACCAGACAGCTGTTGACTGGTGATTGTACCAACCGTTTCCGAGCAAAACGCCCACAGCATTTTTTCCCTCTTTCAGTGATTTGGTAATATCATGCGTAAGGTAAAGGGTCCGGCGATCAAAACGTGTATACATCGGATCGAGCCGGTGATTTCCAACTTTCACACCATTAATATACAATTCAAACAATCCGGCTACGGCAATATAGGCCCTTGCTGAAACCACCTTCTTTTCAGTATTGAATTCTGTACGAAAATACGGAGCCGGCTTTAGTTTAATGTCGCGCGTGTCTGTAATCCATGTGCCTTTCCAGTTTTCCATCTTCATCATGCCGGTTTCGAAACTTGCCGGAGCAGAAACTGCTGATGGATTTCCTGCTGCATCATAAACCTTGACACTCCAAAAGTAGCGTGTGAAAGGCTCCAGTTGCGAACCGCTATACTGCGTAAGCATTGCAGCAGAGGTGATTTTTCCGGTTGTCCATTTATCTCCGACACCGGAACCAACTTTCACTGAATCGGTTCCTACAATTATTTCGTAAGCGCTTTGAGAAGCCTCGCGTTGGTCATCCACCATCATCCAGGTCAACCGGGGTCTGTGTGAATCGATACCGATCGGGTTCACAAGGTATTCGCATCGCAGGTTACCGGTTCCGGAACCAGCAATCGTAATTTTTTGAGCTAAAAGCAAAACTGCCAGCAAAAGAATAAGGTGTGTTGTAATTCTCATATACTTATAATAATTAGTATGGTTTTCCAACCTCAATAATACCTATTTTTAATCTATTATCATCAGGTTACATTGGAAAAATGGTCATAAAGAATTGCAAGCTAAATTTTGAATAAACCCCGGGAGACAACTAACCTATATTTAATACTTTCCGGTTCAGCCTAAACCTACCGACCCGAAAAGAGGTTACATTTGCCCGGTAACCTTATATGAAAGTAGCAGATGGAATTTCAATTCAAGACAATTGACATCCTGGAGGAAAAATCCTTTTCAGTTCAAAAACAACGATATGAAGAATATTCGGTCATTCAATTACATAAAAACTATGAGCTGAATTTGATGACATTGGGTAGTGGTAAAAGAATAGTAGGTAATAATATATCTTCGTTTGAAAACAATGATCTGATTTTGATTGGCCCCAATTTGCCGCATAACCGGATATTAACCGGACCAGAAAGAATCAATCCTCCAGAATGCCTGATACTCTATATCTCCGACCGACTGATCAGCAATGATTTAATTCGAATAAAGGAACTTGAAACCATCCAACAGCTTTTTAATCGTGCAATGAGTGGATTGGTTTTTAAAGGTGAGGGGGTTAAACAGGTAGAACAAAAAATTACGAAATTGGCAGGACTGCAAGGAATTAATGGCTTCATTGCTTTGATTCAGTTGCTGAAAAGTTTGACGGAAATCGAAGGACAGGAATTATTTTCACGCTCACCGGAACTACTGGATAGTCATTACAAAGATCTTGATAAGATTAAAATGGTTTATGATTTTATTCTTCGCAATATACATAATCCCGTCACACTCGACGAAGTTGCGGGATTGCTGAATATGGCTCCCGGATCGTTTTCCCGGTTTTTTAAGAAAAGAACCGGGAAATCTTTATTGCAATACGTGAAAGACATTCGCATAGGTTTAGCATCCAAAATGTTATCCAATACAGAGAAACCTGTTTCTCAAATTTGTGTGGAAAGTGGATATAACAACCTCGCGAATTTCAATTTTTACTTCAAGAGTCTCATGAAGATGACGCCTTCGGAATACCGCAAATGCTTCAGGTAAAATATTTGTGACAATTTGTTAAAGTTCTCTAATTTTTTTAGATGCTTTATAAAATATTTAAATATCTTTACGCAGGTTTTACAGATCGTTAACTAACTTATCTTTTTATTTAAAGATCAATTTATGAATCAGCCTGCTAAACAAGAGACCAGAAATATTTCAACAACTGAACTGAATAAAATCAGGCAGAAAAAAAAGATATTGAGCTCTCTTCATACGAATGGACATACCTCGGCCACCGAACTTGCCAAATTGCTAAAGATAAGTTTGCCAACCTGTATTGTATTGCTGAACGACCTCATGGCATCGGGTTATCTGAAGAATATCGGAGTTGGCGAATCAAGCGGGGGCAGAAAACCTTCGCTTTACGGGTTATCAGAAGGTGTGTTTTATGTTATCGCCTGCGATTTTGCCCGCTATTCAGCCAATATGGCAATTTCTGACTGCAACAACAATTTTGTCACACCGGTTATCCAAATCGACACAAATATTGATGATCCGCAATTGGCCGATAAATTATACGACTCAGCGAAGAAGCTCATAGCCGATCTTGGTATTTCAGAAGAAAAAGTCTTTGGTTTAGGCGTTGATATGCCAGGGTTGATCAATTCGAAGGCAGGCATAAATTATACAATTAAAAATAAGAAACACCAGAACATCGGTCGCGATCTGAAGCAGAAGTTTAACAAACCGGTTTACATCGATAATGATGCCAGGATGCACGCGTACGGGGAGTTTCATTTTGGTGTTGCCAAAAATTACAAGGATGCGATCATCATTCACTGGAGCTGGGGACTTGGGCTTGGAATCTTTGTGAACAGCCAGCTTTACAGCGGAAAGAACGGCTTTGCCGGCGAATTGTCTCATATTCCGATGGTTGAAAACGGCGAATTGTGCATATGTGGCAAACGCGGATGCCTCGAAACAATTGCTTCCTCAAATACAATTATGAAACGGGTAGCGCAGGGATTCGAAGATAAAGTAGTTTCCTCGCTGATCAATCAGTTTTCAGCGCATCCTGAAAGGGTTACGCCTGAAGATGTTATACTATCGGCACGCATGGGCGATGAATTTTGTATTACGATCCTGAACGAAATTGGGACCGCAATGGGCAAAGGACTTTCTTACATCATTCAGTTGTTAAATCCTGACGTGATCGTGTTAAGCGGACCGCTTTCAAAAGCTAAACAATACGTATTATCACCAATTCAACAATCCTTAAACCGTCTTTGCCTTGAGAAAATTTCAGAAAGCACACCTATACTTATTTCTGATATGGGCGATCAGTCGGCGCTGCTTGGAACTTCTGAGATGATCTTTCAGAAAGTTTTTACAGAAATAAATATCGAAGAACAAATCCTTCACGGGATCGAAGCTTAACAAGCATGAAAAACAACAAACACCAAACCAATATTTATACAATACAACTAAAATTCTTAATCACAAAACATTAGAAACAACTCAATATCCCGCGTTTTGCAGCAAAATGAGGGCCTTACTTCGTGTAAATCCACAGGTACGAAGTCGAAGATAAAATAAACTGTGGTCCAATTAATATTTTAAAATTCAAGTTTAATTAAAATTAGAAACTTATGCGAAAGATTTTACTATTGATGGTCATGTTCATTTCGCTGATAGGAAATGTAATGGCTCAGCAAACGGTATCCGGGACTGTCGTTTCCGAAACTGACGGACTTGGTATTCCAGGAGTAACCGTTTTAGAAAAAGGGACAACCCATGGTGCCCTTACGGATAATGATGGGAAATATTCCATCAAAGTGGCTACACAAAAATCAACACTTGCATTCTCGTTCATCGGGATGAAAACCGTTGAGGAAGTTGTAAACGGCCGTTCGGTCATAAATGTGAAGATGGTTTCAGAAGCTATCGGGCTGGACGAAATTGTAGTTACAGCGCTGGGTATTAAACGTGAAACAAAGAAGCTTGGGTACGGTGTTACCGAGGTGAAAGGCGACGAGCTGGCAGTTACGAATACAACCAACCCGGTACTTGCGCTTCAGGGCAAATCAACAGGTATGAGCATCGGAGCTTCAGATGGCGGTCTTTTTGGTAACTCAAAGATTCAGATCCGTGGTGTATCAACTTTGAATTCAAACAGCAACCAGCCAATTTTCGTAATTGATGGTGTTATCATTGATAACAGCGTTTCAAACGAGAGTGCTGACTGGGCCGGGAATGCCAATGACTTTGGTAACCAGTTGAAGAATTTGAATCCTGACGATTTCGAATCGGTTTCCGTATTGAAAGGAGCGGCTTCAACAGCACTTTACGGTTCGCGTGGTATGAACGGTGCTATTGTGATCAAAACAAAAGATGGTGCCGGATCTAAGGGAATTGGTGTGAAAGTTTCACAAAGTGTCGGTATTGACGTGGTATACAAACAACCTGCTATTCAGTATGAGTACGGAACAGGTGCAATTGCCGGGTATGTTGATTTCGGCGAGCAGGATGCAAATGGCAGATACTACCAGTTTGCACCGATGACCCAGTATTACAAGAATTCATCCGGCATGATGACAAAAATTGGTCATCCATGGCAAGGTACCGCTTACGGTCCTAAATTCGATGGTCAGCCTATTGAAGATTTCGACGGAAGCGTTTCGAAATACCTTCCTGCAAAAAACAATATGCTTGATGCATACAATACAGGTGTCAATACAAATACAAATGTATCTATCAGCGGAGGAAACGACAAAGGGACTTTCTTCCTGTCGGATTCTTATAACAAACGTACAGGAACAACTCCTAACAATGAATTCACCAGAAATTCTATTTTACTTACAGGATCATACAAGCTGGCTAAATGGCTGAAAGCCGATGCTACTATTTCGAATACAATGTCGAAACCGAAGAATCCGTCAAACGACCTTTCAGAATATTTCCTTGATGGTAATCTTGAGAACTGGTACGATACAAAGAAATGGAATAAAAGGGAAGTTTACCAGGCTCCTCACGGAGGTGTTCCTTCTTCAGCTTATGGCGACAAATATGCCAATGTTCCGCTCAACGATCTATGGTTCAATTACAATTTGAATGAGAACACAAGAAATGAACAAGTTACTCGTACAATTGTCAAAATAACGGCAGATTTTGCACCATGGATTTCTGTCACCGCAGAAGGTAACATGAACTATTATACGATATCATCTGAAGTGAAAAATCTGGGTACAGGTTACGCCAACGAGGGTGGTTATTATTCTCTGGGTCATACGACCGATTTGAGCCGTACCGCAAAACTTACAGCCAATATGAACAAAACATTTGGTGATTTTACAACCAGCCTGATCGTCGGAGGCGAACTTTGGGATCAGCGGAAAGAAAATACGCGTGTATGGACAGATGGTGGTTTGATTGTTCCGGGAAAGTTCTTTCTTGGTAACTCTAAAAAGACTTTGGGATCAGAAGGTAGTGTAAGCGGAACAAAACAGATAAATTCGTTGTATGCCTTATTTAGTGCAGGTTGGAAAAATCAGTTGTTTGTTGATATTACGGGCCGTAACGACTGGTCTTCAGCACTTGTTTATACAAACGGAACAGGAAACTTCTCGTACTTCTACCCTTCTGTAAGTTCATCATGGATATTTAGCGAAACATTTAAATTACCATCATGGGTTTCTTTGGGAAAGACACGTTTATCATGGGCACAGGTAGGTAACGATACAAGTCCTTACTTTATTAACAACGGTTATTCTATTGGAAACTACGACATGGGTAACGGATCATTTGCTTATACAAATGCCAAATCTACAACGCTGGTTGATCCAAGTATTAAACCGGAAAAGAAAAATTCATTCGAAGCTGGTTTAGATTTCAGGGTATTCAATAATCGCGCTGGTATCGACTTTTCATACTACAACGAAACCATCAATAACCAGATTGGTACCATTCCAATTCCTGGCGAATCGGGTTACAATGCCATGTTATCGAACATTGGCTCACTTACGAACAAGGGGATTGAGCTTTCTTTACGGGTAGTTCCGGTCAGAACACACGCTTTTGAATGGGAAAGTACTTTTAACTATTGGAAAAACAAAACGATGATCTCCAACCTTCGGCCAGAAGTTGGTGAATACAAGACCCTTGGTGGCGATATTCAATATGGTAACTTCCGTGTTGGTTCTGCGGCATTTGAAGGCGGCGAATACGGTGTTTTAATGTCGGATACAAAACCATTGGAATGGAGTAATACTTCTGACCCTAAGGATCCGCGCAACGGCATGAAAGTTCTTACATGGAGCAACACTCGCAGAGGTGCTTATTATACGAGAAGCAATAAAGTTGAAAAGGTAGGTAAGATTCAACCTGACTTTGAAGGTTCGTGGAACAACCAGTTCAAATACAAGAACTTCTCATTGGATATTTTAATTGATGCCCGCTACGGTGGAAACATTGCTTCTTATTCCAATAAATACGGTACTGCCAACGGATATCTCGAAACCTCGTTGTATGCAAGAGATGCTGCACATGGCGGTGTTGCATGGACGACTAATTACGCTGATTCAAAAGGTCAGTCATTTGTCGACGGTGTGATTCCTGACGGTGTTTTTGCAAATGGTCAGAAAGTTGTTACTCCTGCAGGTATTAGTCAGGACGTTAGTGGCTTAACTTACAAGGAAGCAATTGCCAAAGGATTTGTAGAGCCTACTCATGCCAGTTACTTTACTTACAGAAACAGCTCGTGGAGTACAGGTGTAATTAACGACAACTGGTTCAGCGAAGTGAAATACATTGCACTGCGTAACGTAACGGTGAACTACAATCTTCCTGCTACTTTGGCAAGAAAGATCAAGGCAAGTTCATTGACTGTCGGACTTAATGCACGAAACCTTTGCTATTTGTATAACTCGCTTCCAAATAATCTGAATCCTGAAAGCTTCAGGGGAACTACGAGTACAGAAACGTTCCGCGAACGCTCATTTAGTCCGTACACGGCATCTTATACAATGTCTCTTACTGTAGGTTTTTAATACTTTAAAAATTAGCTAATATGAAAAATACATTTAAAATAGTATTTGCATTGATTTTCATAGTGGTATGGGGATGCGACAAACAAAAATTTGCAGACTTAAATTCAGACCCATCTACCATTTCGACTCCTGATCTCAGGTTCTCTGTAACTACTGCAATCGATAATATGTACCAGAACGATTACACAACCTGGTTCTATAATAATTTCCAGTACATCTATCCCTGGACACAGGTCACCTCAATGCAGGGCGGTAATACTTCCGACTTTGTCACGATGGGTCCTTCTGCGAGCTTTAATATCTATAGCAGTTTATTCCCTCAGACGCTTGATGTAAGAGATCGTATCGACAAAATGGGTGAAACAGAAAAGGCTTCTTATCAGTCAATAAAAGCGGTTACTTATGCCATTCAGATTCTACCGGCTATGCACAATACTGATAATTATGGCTCATTGGTTTACACCCAGGCTGGCAAGGCGCCATACACCAACCCGCCATTGCTAACTCCGTTATTGGATAACCAGCAATTGTTATTTACAACATGGTTAAAAGAACTGGACGGTGCAATTGATATTCTTACAAATGCGAAAGATCAGGTTACATTAGGGGCTCAGGATATTGCATACGGTGGCGATTATGCCAAATGGGCTAAATTCTGCAACTTATTGAAACTTAAAATTGCAGCACGTCTTGTAAATCAGGATCGGCCGCAGGCACTTAAGATTGCAGCTGAAGTTGGTGCGTCTAAGGCCGGATACATGGACGGTTTAGGAGATGATTTCATTTACCAAAAAGGTGTGAAATACTATGGTACCGGGAACGGTATGTGGATTGGTTATGCAGGTAAAAATCTTGTTGATTTTTTGGTTAGCAACAGAGATCCCCGTTTACGCTTTGTTTTTGAGAAAAACGGATTCAATGCTGAGGTTGTTCAGGCTTTCCTTGATGCCGGTAAGGCATTGCCTCCTTACGTTGCACAATATGTGAATGTTGACGCAAACAAGAAGTTTACCGGATGGAAAGCTCCGGGAGAACCTTGGGTACGTTACTTCGGTGCACCATTATCTCCTGATGCAAAACAAGATCCAGCAAACAATATTTATTTCAATCAATCGGAGTTGAATAAACTGACTGTTGGAAGTGTACAGAAAACATATGCATCTACCTCTCTTTATTCAGAAAAACTGGTCCGTACGACTTACGATTACACGTATCCAACCAAACCAGGTGGCCGCGTAATCGAACTAAAAGACAACGATCCGGGATTGAATGTTATTCTTGGTACTTCAGCTGAAACAAACTTATTATTGGCTGAATTTAAATTGCTGGGAGCTACTTTGCCGAAATCCGCTCAGGATTATTTAAACCAGGGTGTTACATTATCCATCGGGAGAATGGATGCTTTGGCTAAAAACAACCAGATGCCGTACTATAACAGTGATCCTGTTTATACAAGCGTTGATGAAGCTGCAGCTGCCGCAACAAAATTGCGCAGCACTGAAGTTGCTGATTTGTTGGCAAAACCAATCTGCAACCTGGCTACGGATGGTCTTGAGAAAGTTTACATCCAACAATACATCAACTACATGAATACTCCGGGTGATGTTTGGACAACAGTCCGTCGTTCAGGTGTTCCGAAAAAAGGAAGCGCCTATCTTGCCTGGGAAAACTTCACTGTTAGTGGTGTCGAGATGGCAGTTCCCCGCCGTTTTGTACTTGATACACCTGGTAAAGATGATATCAACTATACCAATAAGATGTCAGCAATTGCTGAACAGGGAATTACACCGACAGTAAAAGACCCTATAAAATTAAACACTGAAAAATTCTGGTTTGACAAACAGGATCCACAATATGGAATGGGACCAAAATAATTGAATGGTCATTTTGAATAGATTACAAGAGACCGTCTCATCATATATGAGGCGGTCTCTCTTTTAAATTCAATTTATTCAAGCAAACTTTTTATCTTTATCGAATATAATCTCCACCCCCCCGAAAAACGAACATGAGAAAACTAATAATCATCGCATTGCTGAATATTTTTGTCAGTCAGAGTTTTGCCGCTCCAAAAAAATTACCCGAAATCGTTAAAGTAACTTTTCAGGTGGTTGTAAATGGGAAGACTCGTACAGAAGGAGCCAAAAGTATGCTCTTGTGTTCATCAACAGCATCAAAATCTTGGACTGAAAATGATTCCAAAAAACTTCTCCCGACGATCGCAAATGAAACCAGCTATATTGATTTTGGGACTAAAAATACTTTTCAGGTTGCCCGCTTCACCAACGGTCCTGTTATCAATACCCCATTGGCTTTTTCGGAATACCCCGTTTTAACTGAGACCAGCGAGACAGCGGTTATTCTGGGCTACACATGTAAAAAATTAAAAACTTCGCTCCGTTCAAACTCAATTGACATCTGGTATACGGCCCAGTTGGGCGTAAAAGGTACACCATCAATGGCATATGGTATTCCGGATGGATTGGTCTTGAAAATCATCCGAAATGGCAACTATGAGATTGTAGCCACCGAAGTAAAACCTTTAAAGCAAAAAGAGGAAGAACCAATTCTTTCGATAGAAATGGGAGAAAGTTTAAGTTTGCAACTTTACAAATACCGCATTACTGAGAACCTGATTACCTCAGTGGATGTATTTACCAATGAACAAATTAGTTTTGGAAACGAGATTGTGAACCCAGCCGATACCTCTTTTCAGACAACTTTTAAATATTCATCGGGAACAGTGATCCTGAAAAAAGTAAAGTTACCGGTCATGCCGGATGAAACACAATTGTTTGCCGAATTATACCAACATTCGAACGGCGATGCCTATGACCGTACAGGTTCCGTTTTTATGATTCCGCTTGACAAAGAAAAATCATTTCTGGATGGCCTGAAAAAAGGAATTAATACACTACCCGCTTTTCTCGCAAAAAACGGAAAATCATACCAGGGAGTTGTTGCTACTTCAGATTATTCTCCGGTCATCGAAATTATGCGGTTTTTCACCTCTTTCGGAATCGGCCAGTTCAACGATAAAGTAACTGTTTACGGTCAGCACTGGGAAGATTCCACACTATACAAACAAGAGGTAACTGAATTATTACCTCTGTTACAGGGCGAACGATGGATTGGTGTTTTTATCGGCAACTATGACAAA
This sequence comes from Mariniphaga sp., assembly GCA_025355585.1. Classification (GTDB taxonomy): domain Bacteria; phylum Bacteroidota; class Bacteroidia; order Bacteroidales; family Prolixibacteraceae; genus JAAFHB01. Next base: position 11,695 of record JANXZJ010000001.1, read on the forward strand.
GGTGGTCATCGGGTAAGTCTGAAATTAAAATACTACCCCGGGAGTATGGAAGTTTCGGAAAAGCCAAATAAAAAGGCCTGGTCAATGCAACTCTTCAATACGTTGAATGTAATGGAAATGGCAGGACAAGAATACGGAACTATGTTTGCCAGTGATACACTTAACGTGGAGGTAGTTATTCCTGAAGGTGTTACAAATATCCGGATGCGCTATATTACAACCGGCCACGGGGGATGGGGAGGCGGCGATGAGTTTAATCAGAAAATGAATACAATTTCAATCGATGGAAAGGTTTTGTTTCAGTTTACCCCATGGAGATGCGATTGTGCCACTTTCAGGAAATACAATCCGGCATCAGGCAATTTCTGGAATGGAACATCTTCAAGCGATTACAGCCGATCAGGTTGGTGTCCTGGGTCAGTGACTAATCCTGTCTATTTCCCGATAGCAGACATTCTTCCCGGGAAACACAGGTTTTCTGTAGCAATTCCAATGGGTAAAAACGAGGGCGGAAGTTTTAGCTCCTGGAATGTTTCAGGTATTTTAATTGGTGAATACAAATAAATAAAAACAAGAAAATAATTACCAGATATAGAAACACTTATTAGGCCTAATCTGTTAATGTAATGAAAAAACCATTTTAAAGCTGAACTTGCAAAATATCATTAACTTTAATCCGAAATAACGTGAATTATTAATTATAGAATATTTAATCTACATTCGCCTACAAATTAATATATCTATATGTCTGCATTTGGATCTTTAAATAACTGCGATAAATGCCTGGGCTGTACATCTGATTGTTGTCTTAACCGTCAAAATTGTGGCGTGACCCACATATTTAACAATCTCAGCAAGGATGACTTACGGTCCATCATGGATAATAAGCGACAAATAAAATTTCGTGCCGGAGAAACAATTATTAAACAAAATACCCCGTTAACTCACCTGGTGTGTATTAGGAGCGGTATGGCAAAAGTTGTCTCTGAAGGACCAAAAGGGAAAAATTTAATCGTAGATATTATTAAAGACAACAATATTTTCACAGGTGGTGGTACCATCATAGACGACTCACACCATTTTACAGTGGCTGCACTAACAGATATTGAGTGTTGCTTTATCGAGACATCAAAAATGTTCAATGTTTTGTCCGTAAATAGCATTTTCGCAATGGACTTGATGAAATTGTACAATGGACAACACATTAAAATGCACAAAACTCTTATAAACCTGATTCACAAATATATGCCAGGAAGAGTTGCAGATACACTGCTGTATTTAAAAAATGAGATTTATTTATCAAATCCATTTCAATTTGTTCTAACCAAACAGGAACTTGCCGAAATGTCGGGAATGACCAAGGAGAGTTTTATCCGTAACCTAAAGGAATTTGAAGACTCCGGCATCATAAATCACTCCCGTAACACCATCAATGTAATTAAAGAAGAGGATCTTATCGAAATTAGCAGAAACGGATAGCATAGTATGTATCAATAAAATATTGATACATACTATGTTATTTAGTCATTTATACCCATATCGTATCGCTTACATATTAACATGTATGAGGTTGTTTATTTCCTTTTCAATGATACTTTTACTCTCGTAAAATATTGAAAATTGGAATGATTTTAAAAAATAGTCTTAAAAACAATCTGGTTTTTAATGACCATTTTTTCGACTAAAGAATTAGCAAACCAAAAAATTCATATCAAACGAACAATACAATACTTCGGTAAATTTTAAGCGGCAATTTTGCCGTAATCCAATAGTTCTTTGACAATTTTTTGATTTTTAGTAGTGTTCGGGTTAATAGCGAACATGCACATAAATCGTTCGAGCATCAAATTATTGTTGTACAGCGT
>JANXZJ010000007.1 GCA_025355585.1 Mariniphaga sp.
CAGAAAACAGGTTGGAACATCACTTGCGATCAGTACTTCTGCTGCCTGGAACATTTGAGACTTTTCAGCTTTCCTGTTCCCCGGAATATTTCACGAAACTTGCGTCTCCCTTTTTATCCGCTCTTTAACTCAACCTTCTAATGAACGACTGGCGTTTTTCCGGTTGACTGAACTAATAAGATTGCTCTTTTCGCCCAACCTCTGACTCTTCTGTTGTGCAAACCCGAAGGCTTGAATGATCTGGTTCTTTACTCAGCTAAGAGCATCTCCCCATTTCCACTACTTCAAAGTAACCTTTTATCGCTGACCTGATATTTCAAAGATATGTGATCACCCACATCCCTGCAAATATTTTTGGCCATTTGTATCAACTATGTATCAACCTAAGTTATCAACAATTGTTAATAATGAAATGGGGTTATTTAATTGATGATCAGGTATATATAAGTAGTTATCGCGAGTTTGATTTTTTTCTCCGGTTCTTTTTGGCGGCAAATCAGTCTTTTGCATTTGATTAAAGCAAGAATTTAATATAAATAAACCTATCAAAAACGCGTAAGTTGATTTTTATCTGTCAATCCATTTCCCGGGGCGTACAACTTTACATCAGAAAGTGTAATCGATTTGTTGCAAAGGATGATTAATCTTTCAATTACATTCCGAAACTCACGGATATTCCCGGTCCACTCGCGGTTCTGTAACTCTACAATGGCATCAGGATCTATTTCTTTAGGCGGTTGTCCGTATTCGCCGCAAATCTGCTCAATAAAATAACTGGTTAACAATGGGATATCCTCTTTACGACTTTCGAGCGACGGCACATTAATCAGAATTACACTCAACCGGTGATATAAATCCTCGCGGAAATTTCCAATTTTAATCTCTTCAGCAAGGTCTTTGTTTGTCGCAGCGATTACCCTGACATTGACTTTTACCGGCGTATCGCTTCCCACCTTGGTAATGATATTTTCCTGGAGAGCCCGTAACACCTTCGATTGAGCAGAAAGGCTCATATCGCCGATTTCGTCCAGAAATAATGTTCCTCCGTCGGCCTGTTCAAATTTTCCTTTCCGTTGTTTAATTGCAGATGTAAATGCTCCTTTTTCGTGTCCAAATAATTCACTTTCAATCAATTCAGAAGGTATTGCCGCACAATTAACTTCGATAAACGGGGCTTCTGCCCGGGGCGATAATTCATGCAAACGACGGGCAATCAATTCTTTGCCTGTTCCGTTGGCTCCAGTTATTAACACCCTTGCCTCTGTTGGTGCAACGCGATCGGTCATTTCGAGCACTTTCAAAATCTGGGGTGATTCACCAATTATTTCATACCGTTTATTGATTTTTTGTTTTAGGACTTTGGTCTCTTTTATAAGTACCGTTTTATCGCCTGCATTTCGTATGGTTATAAGCAATCTGTTTAAATCGAGTGGTTTAACTATAAAATCAAATGCTCCTTTTTTTATTGCTTCTACAGCTGTGTCGATGTTCCCGTGTCCGGAAATCATAACGACGGTTGTTTCCGGTTTCAGGTCCATAATCCTTTCCAGGACTTCAATTCCGTCAATTTCCGGCATTTTAATATCGCAAAGAATGATGTCAAAATCAGTGCTTTTCACCATTTCCAGACCCAACAGACCGTTTTCGGCCACTTCAACTGCATATCCTTCAAAACCGAGAATATCTTTGAGCGTATTGCGGATGCTACGCTCATCATCAATGACCAAAATCTTTACCATATCGTTGATTTATAAATTTATGTGAATAAGACGATCCATTACTCCCTCTTTCAGTGCATAATGTGTGTGTATCAATCTTTGGATCGTTAACCTTTGAAGGATGAAATTAGTAAAAACAGAGGCAATCACAATCATCTCGACGCGCATTTTGTCCATTCCTTCCATTTTACTTCTGGTTTCATGATCTGATTGAATAAGAAGCTCGTGGATCTTCAAATAATCTTTAAGCGGAAATTCAGAAACTCCCCGGATTTTGATATCGGGCTCGGCTTTTTCGTAAATATCCATAAATGTATCGAATGCACCAGAACAACCAACAAGCGTTTGCGGCTGATATCGTTTACAAATGCGCCAAAGATCTTGCAGATGGTCATCAAACCAATGTTCGCAGGCCAGGATTTCGTTAGGAGTAATCGGGTCTGACATTTGTATTGCTTCGAGCGCACGGGCGATACCAATGTTAAAACTTTTTCTCCAGATGATGTCATTGTCGTTCGCAAGTATAAACTCAATACTTCCGCCTCCTATGTCCATGATCAGGTATTCCCCGATTTGCTCGTGAAGTGAAAGTCGTACTCCTCTGAAAATCAATTCCGCTTCAAGTTCACCGTCAATAATTTCTATCTCCCAATTAAGTAATTGCTTCGCTTTTTCAAGAAATTCTGCCCTGTTCGCCGCGCTTCGCAAGGCAGATGTCCCAACGACTTTGACCTCATTGACTTCATATTTCTGAATGGTTTCGAAGTGACTTTGTAGTGCCAGTATACCTCTTTCGATGGCTTCAGGCTGCAGAATCTCTTTGTTAATTCCACCCCGTCCAAGCTTGACGGGCAATTTCCGGTCATAAACCGTTTCGAACGATCCGTTTGGTAATATATTTGCAATTAGCAAATTGCAGGTATTTGTTCCTATGTCAATCACAGCAAATCGGGTCATTTCTGAAATATTTTGATTTTTGCCACAAGGTAGGAAAGAATGCGGGTTATTGTGTTTACAGGATTTAAGAAGTATTTGTTCAAATTTGTAGTAGTCTTCTTTTACGTCATATCGGCTCTAGGTTGAGGCGTTTTTATTTTCGATGCAGGGGAGACGAAAAGGTGACCGGTTCTAATAGGTGATGTGTTTTTTATTCATTATTAAATAATTGCCTGATTTTTTTATTAACTTCAATTTCAATAGTCTTGCTAATCGAGCCCAATTTTCTTTTTATTAAACTCTTTGGGATTGTAACAATTTTATGAAGTCTAATCACAGAATCAACAGTTAATCCGGTTTCCAAAGAAATTTCTGAATACTTTCTTACTATCACGTCACTATCAATCAAGTCTTCAGGTATTTTACTAGATATAAATGCAATTATCACATGGTCATATTTACCAATTTCAGATGTCAAACAAAGAGCTGGTCTAACTTTTGCAACTGAAAAATCGTCAAAAGGAAATGGAACTAATATGATTGAATTTTTAATCATTAAATGGTTCACCGTCAGTTAATGAATATATGTTCTCGTCCGTATCTTTTAAGAAATCAAATGCCGGATTTGAAGAGATAGTTTTCATCCATAACTCTTCTTCGTCAATATTATCGTTTTTTTCGTCAACAAGAATAATAACACGAACATTGCTTTCACGTTGGTTTATAGGATAGTTAATCTTCAAATGTCCGTGCTTATCAGTCTTTGTATTTATCTCAATTGCTTTCATTATTTTATTATTTCATTCTTTCTCACAAAGATAAAGAATAATCGTGATCTCATTAAACGTTGAGAGAAGACTTTCTCAAAATGATCGTCTAAATCAAAAAAAGGCAGGAAACTTCTCAAAGTTCCTGCCTTCCTTAAGGTTTTATTTATTAAATTACGATTTGTACATCAGCCACTTGCCTATCTCTTTCCACGAAGGTTTTTTGCCGTACATAAGGATACCTGTCCGGTAAATTTTACCGGCCACCCAAACCATTCCAACGAAAGTTGCAACGAGCAGAGACATTGAAAGTACTAATTGCCAGGCCGGCACGCCAAAAGGTATTCTTGCCATCATTACGACCGGCGAAGTAAATGGTATCATGCTGAACCAAAAGGCGACCGGACCTTCAGGGCTTTTGATGGCGCTCATTAATACCATTATGGAAAGAATAATAGGAAGTGTGATCGGGAGCATAAACTGTTGGGCATCTTCCTGTGCATCTATTGCTGACCCAACGGCAGCGAACATTGAGCTGTAAAGCAGGTAGCCTCCTATAAAAAAGAAGATAAAACAACCGATGATCAATGGGAAGTTGATTGTATCGATCATTGAAAAGATCTCCTGCATTTTATCCATTTGGGGCGCAGCTGCCTGGACTGCATCCTGATTCTGAGCCATCACATTTTGGATTTGCTGGGCATGAGTGGTACCGGGATAGAAGCTTCGCGAGGCTGAAAGAATTGTAAATCCCAGAATCACCCATATTGCGAATTGTGTCAATCCTACAAAGGCGATTCCAACAATTTTTCCCATCATCAATTGAAATGGCTTTACACTGGATATAATTACCTCAACAATACGACTTTGCTTTTCTTCCATTACTCCTTGCATGACCATGGTGCCATAGATGAAGATGAACATATAGATCATAAACCCAAAAATGTAACCAAGAATCATTCCGATCTCAGTAGAGCTTTTTTTAGCTTCGCCGCCTTCGCCTAATTTAATAGTATCAACATTGATATGAGTTCTGGTTGCCTCAATTCTCTTCTCAAGATCAGGTACTTTCGTCTGTCGCACGACTTCTGCCATCTTATCTTTTTCGATTACATTCTGGATCTTATCCTGAATCTGAGATTTTAGGTCAAAAGGAATATTCCTCCCCGAAATGACCTGCACCGTATTGGTTGTTAGGAAATTAGGAGCGATAGCTAATAGCGCGTAATAATCTGAACTTTGTATCTTGTCCTTGATGTTTTTGTATTCCTCTTCGGGAATAAACTTGAATTTAGTGAATTCTGAGTTTTCAAGTCTTCCGAGAATAACCGACGAACCATCATAAACCGCAATTGTGCGGGTTTCTTCATCGTCCATTGTGGCGAAATAGGCAGGAAGGATAAACAATGCCGACATCAGGATAGGCATGAGCAACGTCAGAATGATAAACGATTTTTTCTGAACGCGTGTTGTATATTCTCTTCGAATAATAAGTGCAATTTTATGCATGGCTTTGTTTTTAGGAATTTTGTTTGACAACTTTTATAAATACCTCGTTCATGCTCGGAATGACTTCGTTGAACGAAACGATCTCGACATGTTCTACAAGGTCCCGGATCAGTTCTCTTGAATTGCTTCCATCTGGGTATTGAATACTTAATTTGTTCCCCATTCCATTTTGTTCGTTGCTCAGAATATTATATTTCCCTGCGAGCACATGACCGTGAATATCCAGATCACCGCGATAAGCAATATCGTAAATGTTGGATTTGTATTTTTCCCTGATCTGTTGAGTGGGGCCATCAAGGATCTTCTTTGATTTGTCAATCAATGCAATATGATCGCAAAGCTGCTCGACTGATTCCATATTATGGGTTGAAAAAATGATTGTAGCCCCATCCTTTTTCATTTGGAGGATCTCACGAGTTATAATATCGGTATTAATTGGGTCGAAACCACTGAATGGTTCATCGAAAATCAGTAAACGCGGTTTATGCAGTACTGTGCAGATGAACTGCACTTTCTGCTGCATCCCTTTCGACAATTCCATCACTTTCTTGTCCCACCAGGCGGTTATTTCAAACTTTTCGAACCAGATTTTAAGCTCTTTCATTGCATCGCGTCGCGAAAGACCTTTCAACTGTCCCAGGTAAAGCGCCTGTTCTCCAACTTTCATTTTTTTGTATAGTCCGCGCTCTTCGGGCAGATAGCCGATCTGATCAATATCCTCGGCTTTCAGTGGTCTGCCATCCAGCCAGACCGAGCCGCTGTCGGGTCCGGTAATCTGGTTGATAATCCTGATCAGCGTCGTTTTACCAGCTCCGTTAGGTCCGAGTAACCCGAAAATGGTGCCCTCTTCGACCGAAATAGAAACTTTGGTCAATGCCTGATGATTGGCATAGGTTTTTGAGACTTCTTTTGCTGAAAATAATTCCATAGTTGCTAAAGGTTTAATATTTATTTCTCTTCATATTCATCATACTCATCTTCAATATAGTCCGATTGGTCTTCTTCTTTCTTATCGGGTTGGCCAATTCTCTCAATCAGATAATGCCAGTCAGGCCATTTATACTTACGGCGGGCAACAAAGATAAAAATCATGGAAAGGACAAACAACGATATTAAATCGAACAGCGGGCTAAAATCTGTTATCCGGTATAAAGCAGGTGTTTGCAACGCACTTGAATCTTGCGTGAAAAATATTGACAAGAAAATATTGTTCATTGCATGGACGCCCCATGCCAATTCGAGTCCTTCTTCCATCAACGCACAAATTCCAAAGAATATTCCGAACCATATATATTGGGGCATCACAATTGCGGCACCATACTCTTTAACTTCAGGATTTAAGAAATGAAGTGATCCAAATATGAGGGCCGTAATTAAAAGCGGTATCCATTTGTATTTAAATATTTTAGCAAATCCCTGCATCAGGTATCCCCTGAAAAGTACTTCTTCGAAGCCGGTCTGAAACGGTAAAAGTACTATTGAAACTGCTATCAATGTGAAAAAAGTAGTGGAATCAAACTGAAATTCTACCTTCTGAATTCCTGTAATTGTGGAAAAAACAGCATAAACGGAGAGTAATACCAACCACACACCTGCTCCCCAAAAAAAATTTTTCCACCGGAATGACGAATATCCTGTAATCACCGATAGCATTGGTCTTTCGTGAATAGGTTTCATCAAAATCAGTAACATGATAAGACCTAATGCAAACGGAATAATTGTCAATGCTAATCCTGTGATGGGTGAGATATCGTACGCCGAAAGGTCCATCAGATTTTCGGGATTAGCCTGCAAGTCTGGGTTGTCCAGCATTTTAAGAGAAATAAAAAGGCTGAGCGGTAACGATCCAATAAATTGGCAAAGGATAACAACGATTACAATCATTGCTATCCACCGTCCGATATCATTCTTGCCTTGATATACCTTCTCCAGAAACATTCAGAATCAATTTTATTAATATGTCACGAAATTGGTTAAAATATTACATAAATGTAAAAACAATCCAATCTTTTTCAACGAAATATTCTATGATTGGATTACATATGCAGAAAAACATCCTTTATTTAAATCTTACGTCAACAAAAACAGGAAGATGATCGGACGCTATTTTTTCGGGCACAACTTCTTGCTCGATAATATTATAGATATAATTGCAACAGCTTAATCCCCAAATGTAGTCAATACATTCCTTCGGTCCTGAGGATGGGAAAGTCGGTTGTTTTCCGCTTAAGTTGATCCAGTTTTCTGATAATAAATTAATGGCTTCAGATTCGGGTGAAGCATTCAGGTCGCCTGCAAAAATGATTCTTTTATGAAGCTCCTTCGCTTTTTGGCTGATTAATTGAACTGAAGCAATTCTGTCGGCCTCGGTTAATGAAAAATGGGAACAAAAAAAGATGTAATCTTTGAACTCTGCCATCAGCAGACCTCGTTTTTCTTCTCTTCCCGGCAAGGGCAAAAAGGAGGTATTTGAAGGAACATCTTCTGATAAAATTCCAATACCGTATTTCCCTCCCCGATAAGGAATTGAAGCGCCATAGAAATAGTTCATCCCGCACTTTTCTGCGATGGCTTTCAACACATCAACACCATTGCTACGTGTGGTGATGCTGTCGAGTTCCTGTAACGCTGCGACTTCCGGATGAATGGAATTGATAACATCAGCAACTCGTTCGTAGTCAGTTTTTTCGTCCATTCCTCGGCCGTT
>JANXZJ010000018.1 GCA_025355585.1 Mariniphaga sp.
TTTGCTTCGATTGGGTGAGTTTTAAGGGAGTTGGGTGCAGTTGATTGTCTGCCACAATCTCCGATGATTTGCCTTCCGTTTGTTCAATAGGTTTTAGCGAGAGTTTAATCTGTCGTTCAAGGTTGTTCAACTCGGTTTTCAGCTCTTTTAACTCGTCCTCCTTGCGCCATACAGCTTCGACTACTTCTTTCAGTACCGGAATATCTTTCGAGATTCTATCGTTCTCCGCCTGATACTTCTCCATCAGGTGGGGCATACTATCCAAAGCATGGATAAAGTTCTGTGCAGCAACCTTAGGATCGGCAGCCATCAGCCCGTTGTTGTAATTGTACAGGATTTCACCTTCACCCTTAACAAAGAAACGGTTCTGAACCATATCAAATCCCTCTTTCAGCGTGGTTTCAGTTTTTACCAAAAGAGTGAAGCCGTATAATGTACCAATGGGTTCATGCGCACCATGCGTACGGGCTTTGGCGCTTATTTCGTTCAGCCTGATGCCGACTTCTTTCAGGTTACTGCCCTCCACCCTATCTAAATGCACCGGATTAAGCCTTGTGCCGTCCGACGCTATTTGCACCCGGGAATTAAAGGCTTCCATATCTTTGGAAATACGGGCAATCAGGTCATTGTTCTTTTCTGCGCCCTGAACGATGTTTTCCAATTTGTAGCGTGACGACGATTTACCCCTTGCAAAAGCCTGCCGTTCGCTTTCCAACGCGGCGATTTTCTTTTCCAGACGGGCTTTCTCCAACAATTCGGTATTACCTGAAAGGATAGCCACATACTCGGAAAAGTTCATGCCCCCTTTTTCGTCCAGGCTGCCTTCGTCGATGGTGCGACAACCAAGCGAATTGGTTTTGAGTTGCCGGATAAAGAGTTGCTTGTTATGCAGTAGCCCAAATTTGTAAGCATCGAGCGATTTTTCGACCGCATACAGGATAACATCGACTTTGTTGTTTGCATAGAGTTTGGCAACCTCGTTACCTTTCCGAATACCGCGACCATCGCGCTGCTCCAGGTCAGACGGACGCCACGGACAATCGAGATGGTGAATAGCAACACAACGTTTCTGGGCATTAATGCCAGTTCCAAGCATTTCTGTACTACCAAACAGTACACGTATTTTCCCATCATTCATCCCGGCAATCATCGTTTTACGGGAGTTTTCAGTTTTGGCTTCCTGTATAAAACGCACCTCGTGTGCCGGAATACCGTGGTCTTCAACCAACTTACGTTTTATTTCGCTGTACACATTCCAATGACCGGGACGGTACGTTCCGAGGTCGGAAAAGACAAACTGCGTGCCCTTGTGCCTGTCGAAATCCCGGTAATAATCCGTTATCCGGCGTGCGACATGGCTGGCCTTGTTGTCGATGTGATCTCCGTAACGCTCGGGTGCAATCATGCGCATATCCAGCGACATTTTCCGCGCATAATCGGTTGCAATGAGCATCTTGGCTGTCTTTTCATTGTCAGAAAGCGGTTCCCTGAATAAAAGCGTAGCATCGCCATTTTTGGCAAAGGCAACCAGCCGTTCAATAAACTCCTGCTGGTCGGGTGTGGGCGGAATATTGTGCAGTATTTCGTTTTTCTCAGGGCGGTCAATACCAATGTTCGCGGCCGTGCGAAAGTCCGTAATTTCAGCATAAAAAGCTGCCAGTTCCGGAACTTTGATAAAATACCGGAACCGCTCTTTCTGTACAATTTCGTTGGTTACCGAAAATTCGTAGTCAATACTCTTTTTTGCGAATATCGCCGCCCAGGCATCAAAGGTGGTAATCCCCTGCCGTTCCAGTTCTTTCGGGCGCAGGTATTTGAACAACAGGTACAATTCTGTGAGTGAATTGGAAATGGTCGTACCCGACAGGAAAGTCGCCCCTAAATCCTTACCTGTGCGTCCCTGTATGGTACGCAGGGCAAACAGCATATTCAGCGCCCGCTGCGAACCATCGGCATTACCCAGTCCTGCCACCCTGTCGTGCCGGGTGGTAAAGGTCAGATTTTTAAATTTGTGACTTTCATCGACAAACAAATGATCGATACCCATCAAACGAAAATCCACAGTATCGTCCTTCCGGGTTTCAATCTGGTAGGCAATGTTTTTTAGTTTGGCCTCCAGGTTTTGTTGCCTTTTAAGGCAACCTTTTAGCATGGCCCGCGAAACTTCTTTTCCCTGCCCGCGCAATACTTCCAGGTTTTCTTCAACACTATCCAGTTCTTTTTGTAAAATGTCGCGTTGAATATCAGGAGACTGCGGGATCATCCCGAATTGTTCATGCGTAAGGATAACAGCATCCCAGTTGTTGTTCTTTATCTCGTTGAA
>JANXZJ010000103.1 GCA_025355585.1 Mariniphaga sp.
ATCCCTTTCTACTTTTGGTTTTACGTTGTTGGGATCGCAGGTTTGGCTTTCCGGATGATCTGGCAAACAGGAAAGGTTGTCCGTAAATTGCGGAAGGCAGGATATGTAAAGACCGGCTCCATAAAATTAGTGCGTACTTCGGATTATTCAGCCTCGTTTTCATTTTTCTCATTCGTTTTTGTCAATCCTTCTATAACGGATATCGAAACGGAAGAGATTGTGAACCACGAGCGTGAGCATATTCAACAAAAGCACTGGTTCGATTTACTGCTTGTCGAATTGCTTTGTATGCTGCAATGGTTTAATCCGTTTATATGGATTTACGCGCGTTTGATCCGCCAGAATCACGAATACCTGGCCGACGAGATGGCCTTGCAACACACTTCAAATCCTGCAATTTACCAGGCAACGCTTTAAACCAAATGTTTGGCGCACCGGTAATCAGCCTCGCCAATTCGTTTAACTATTCACTGAACAAGAAAAGATTTAAAATGATGAAAAAGAAAATAGATTCCCCATTCAGAAAACTCAGGATGCTGCTCGTTTTGCCCTTGGTAGCGATGGTTTTCTATGCATTCGCGAAACCGGAATATATTACTTCAGAACCTGCTACTTCAACGGAAAAGATTTCTACAGTAGCTGAAGCGTTGAACGAGCTAATTGCGCCAATGCCTGAGCCTGCTCCTGCTGTTAAAAAGGATACCGTAAAACAGGTCGGAAAAATTAGAGTTGTAAAAGGGAAAGTGGTAAATCAGGAAGGGAAACCGATTTGTGGAACGACGGTTATCATTAATGGTACTAATACGGGGGTGATCACTGACAAGGAAGGAAACTTCAAAATAAAAAATGTTCCGAAAGAGGGCGAATTGGTATTTTCATTTGAAGGATATCAGACCGTTACTGTAAAACCTGATGATGGAAATACAATGCTGATTAAGCTGGAAGAGGCTGTTGTTGTAGCCGATAAAAATGTGGTTATTGGTTATCCAATATCAAATAAGCTCAAGTTCAGATCTAATTCTGCGGATAAACAGCCATTGTATTTGTTGAATGGCACAGTGATCGATCAAACCAAAATGGATGCGCTGAATCCCGAGGATATTTCAAATATCGAGGTTTTTAAGGATAAATCGGCCACCGATCTCTACGGTGACAATTCAAAGAATGGCATTGTACGGATTTCCGCAAAGAACAATTTCATGAATGATCCATTAAAGGATCCATTATTTGTGTTGGATGGTGAAATAATCAACAGAGAAAGAATGAATTCACTGGATCCAAATACGATTCTTAGTATAAATGTTTCGAAAGGTGAGTCGGCCATTGCAAAGTATGGCAATAAAGCCAGAAATGGGGCGATTGAGATTACTTTAAAGTATCAGTTATCTACAGTGAAAAGCCTCAATTCGATAGAAAAGCCTTCTAAAATTGAACCCATTGATCCTTTGAACCCACCATTATATATTTTGGATAATGTTATTACAGAGAAGGCCGTAGTTGATAAGGTTTTGGCTGATGGTGTTGAATCTGTAAGTGTTTGGAAAGGTAAAGAGGCCATCGAAAAATATGGCGAGAAGGGCAAAAACGGTGTGGTAGAAATTGTGACTAAGAAAAACGAAGTTAAAGATAAGTAACTGAATATTTGTTTAAAGACCTGACAGGTTTCCAAAACCTGTCAGGTCAGTTGGTAAATGATTAGTGCCCGCGTGGATGCTCGAATTGCTTAAATTAGTGACCGGGTGAATGTTCAAGTAGTGAACATTCACCCGGTCACTCGCAAAACGTTGATCAATTTTTAATCCAGCACAAATTCATTTCCTGCTGCTGGTATTTCAATATCGCCAAACCCTGCTTCTTTCATCCTGTCCTTGTAGAACAACTGTGCATCGTAATCGCCATGGACTAAAAAGGTCTTCTTAATCTGTGACTTATCCTGGCAACTCAGGTACGATAACATCTCGCTGTAATCGCCATGTCCACTGAAGGCTTCGATCTTCTCTATCGTGGCATTTACTTCATATTGGGTTCCGAAAATCGAGATCAACCTTTCACCACGTATGATTCTTGCCCCTAAAGTACTTGGTGCACAATAACCGACTGCAAGAATGGTGTTTTTTGGATTGGAGATATTATTTGCCAGGTGATGTTTTATGCGCCCGGCCTCCATCATCCCCGACGCGGAGATAATTACGCATGGTTTCTTGATGAAGTTAAGTTTCTTGGATTCTTCGGCGGTTTTAACATAGTGCAAAGAGTTGAATCCAAAAGCATCGTTGTCTTTTTCAATCACTTCCAAAACATCATCGTTGAAACATTCTGGGTGCAACCTGAATATATCGGTCGCATTAATAGCCAGCGGACTATCGACATAGATCTGAACTTTCGGTAATCGTCCGTCATTGAAAAAGTTATTTAATGAAAGAACAAGCTCCTGGGTACGTCCGATGGCAAAAGATGGAATGATCAATTTTCCACCTCTTTTGACACATGCTTCTGTAACTACGCGCAGCAACTCTTCTTCAGCATCCTGCAATTTGGGATGCAATCTGTTACCATAAGTAGCTTCTGTGATCAGGTAATCGCACTGGGCAAACGGTTCGGGAGCCTTCAGGATGCGGCTTGATGGCCGTCCGATATCACCTGTATAGGCGATTTTTGTTACTTTCCCGTTTTCGGTAATTTCGATTAATGCTGCGCCGGCACCCAATAAATGTCCCGTATTGGTGAACCGAACTTTTATCTGATCATTGATATAAAATTTCCGTGTAGGTGCAGTGCCAATGAAAAGCTCCATACAGCGAACAGCATCATCCTTGACATAGATGGGATCTAAAGGTTCCAATCCATGACGGGCTCTTTTCTTGTTGTTCATCTCTGTATCACTTTCCTGGATGTGGCCGCTGTCGGCGAGCATAATCGCACATAGGTCGCGTGTTGCGTTTGTGCAGATCACCGAACCTCTGAAGCCCAGTCTGTAAACAAAAGGAATCAATCCCGAATGGTCAATGTGGGCATGTGTCAGTATAATATGGTCGATCTCACTGGGTTCGAATCCCAGGTTCCGGTTCAAACTATCGGTCTCCTGACCTTTCCCCTGGAACATTCCGCAGTCGAGAAGGATCTTTTTTCCACTGTCAAGCGTGATCAATGTTTTACTGCCGGTTACTTCGCGTGCAGCACCTATGAATTTAATCTTCATGATACGAATTTTTTAATGATGATCTAAAGGTAACAAAAAAAGCTGCCATTGTAAATCAATGGCAGCTTTTGGTATCTATCGAATTGAATTTTATTCTTCGACTTGTTCGGCTTCGTATGCTTTGAGCAACTCTTCCTGAACTTCGGCTGGAACTTTTTCGTAGCTCGAGAATTTCAATTTGAACATTGCACGTCCCTGCGTAATGGAACTTAAAGATGTAGAATATTTGTTCATCTCTTTGAGCGGAACCTTGGCAAGGATCTTTTCGAATCCTTTTTCTGAACTCATCCCCATGATCAACGCGCGGCGTCCCTGAAGATCGCCCATTACATCTCCCAACCGATCGGATGGAACCAGAACTTCAACATCATAGATAGGTTCAAGAATTTTTGGTCCTGCTATCTTAAAGGCTGCGCTGAAGGCGTTACGTCCGGCTAGCCTGAAAGAAATTTCGTTCGAATCGACAGGGTGCATCTTACCATCGTAAACACAAACCCGGATGTCGCGGGCATAGGAACCGGTAAGTGGTCCTTCCTCCATCTTTTCCATGATCCCTTTCAGAATTGCAGGAAGGAATCGGGCATCGATAGAACCACCGACCACACAATTGCAGAAAACCAGTTTGCCACCCCATGGCAACTCTGTTACATCTGTGCCACGTAAGCTTATTTTCATTTCCTTACCATCAATCCGGTACATTTCAGGTACGGGCATCCCTTCTTCGAAAGGTTCAATTACCATGTGAACTTCTCCAAACTGTCCAGAACCACCACTCTGTTTCCGGTGACGGTAATCACCTGCGGCTATTTTGGTGATGGTTTCACGATAAGGAATTTTAGGTTTCAGAAATTGAATATCGATTTTGTAAACGTTGTCGAAATACCATTTCAACGTATTAATATGGTATTCGCCCTGTCCATGGAGCAGAATTTGTTTTAACTCTTTGGAGTACTCTATAATATAGGTAGGGTCCTCTTCTGCGAGTTTGTGCATATATTCTCCCATTTTTTCTTCGTCCGACTCATTTACCGCCTTTATGGCTGTTGTGTAACGAGGGGCCGGATATTTTAAAGGTGGGAAGCTAATCTCTGCGTCCTTGTCGCAAAGGGTGTGGTTATGTTTGACGTCTTTCAGTTTTACGGTAGCACCGATGTCTCCGGCTTGCATTTCGGGGACTTTCATCCGGGTTTTTCCGGCTACGGCATAAATCTGAGAGATCCTTTCTTTCGAATTTTTGGTAGTATTAATCAAGTCCATACCTTCTTTCAAAATTCCTGAAATCACTTTAAAATAGGTGACTTCTCCAACATGCTGTTCAATAGATGTCTGGAATACGAAAATTGAGGTTGGTCCATTAATGCTCATTTTAATGAATTTTCCGTCAACTGTTTCTACCGGGGCAAGTTCGCCCGGATTCGGAGCAACATTACAGATAAATTCCATAAGTCGGCGGATTCCCATGTCGCGTGCAGCGCAGACACAGAAAACGGGATACAGGCTTCGGCTTAACATTCCAAGCTTAAGTCCTTTACGCATTTCGTCTTCGTTGAGATTTCCCTGCTCGAAGAAAAGTTCCATCAACTCTTCATCGTTTTCAGCAGCCATTTCAAGCAATTGGTTATGAACTTCCTCTGCGTGTTCAAGCTCCGAGGCTGGGATATCAAGTATTTCTGGTGCTCCGCCGGAAGGTCCCCATTGAAGCATTTTCATTTTTAATACGTCTATTACTTTATTGTAGCTTAATCCGGGATTAAGCGGATATTGGACGATTGCAAGTTTATTGCCAAATGTGGTTTTGGCCATGTCAATCGTATTTTCCCAGTTACTGTTTTCGTGGTCGAGGTGGTTGACGACGAAGATCAGCGGTTTGTTGAATTTTTCAGCGTTTCGGTTGGCTATCTCTGTGCCCACTTCAACCCCATTAACTGCATTGAAGACCAAAAGCCCGGTAGCGGCTACACTAAGTGCGGGGATAACACCTCCTACAAAGTCGTCCATCCCGGGAGTGTCGATGATATTAATCTTGCAACCTTCGAATTCGGTGTAAAGAACAGTGGCGTGCACCGAATTGCCGTATTCCTGTTCAACAAGATTGTAGTCTGATGCAGTGGTTTTGCTTTTTACATCACCTCTGCGACTAATTACACCACCCTCGAAGAGCATCGACTCGACAAGGGTGGTTTTCCCGGCGCCGGAATTACCAATTACAGTAATGTTCCGGATCTCTTTAGTTTGATATACTTTCATGTGATAAAATTTAGATAAAAACTTGGAAATCTATTAGTTTGAAATTTAACTTAATTCATCAAGTGGATAAAAAAAATCAAAGTTGCAGAAAAACAACTTTGTCACATCAAAAACGGAATAACTGGGATATTTATTTTTCAGTTTCATCAAAAATAGAAATTTTTTAAAAGCTTCCAACTTTTCGTTGGAATAGTTCGTTTTTTTTCAACACAAATGTTTTAATTATTTTAGAGGTGCAATGTTTTGAATGTTAAATTAATACTTCAATACTGCACTGATCGGAGTACTTTGCTCTGTGAAATAAATATGTTTTTAAAGTATAAAATAGTTGGGGAACAGCTGTCGAACCCTCGGGCGATTCACATACATGGATCTCTAAAGAACCCAATTCAGGATTGGTTTCTTTAAAAAAGTTCGGTGGTAAAGGTTAAACTTTTGATTAAAAACACTTTTTTTTTAGACGAGTGATTGTTTTCTAGTGGAAATGTGTACTTTTGCAGTCCATTTTGGGGAAGATGCGTGCGGTCGATATTCGTTACCGTATTGGTCTTTCGTGTAAATGGATTGGAATTGAGTTCATTTTCGTGTGTTTATAATAATTCAAAATTTAAAAACGTTTATGCCTACTATTCAACAGTTAGTACGTAAGGGAAGAACAAGTCTGAAGGATAATAGTAAATCCCCGGCACTTAATTCTTGCCCGCAACGAAGAGGCGTATGTGTTCGTGTTTACACCACGACGCCTAAAAAGCCGAATTCGGCCATGAGAAAGGTTGCCCGCGTAAGGCTGACCAATCAAAAAGAAGTAAATGCATACATTCCTGGTGAAGGACACAATTTGCAGGAGCACTCAATTGTGCTGGTTCGCGGCGGACGTGTAAAAGACCTTCCAGGTGTACGTTATCACCTTATTCGTGGAGCTCTTGACACCGCTGGTGTTGAAGGTCGCCATCAACGTCGTTCGAAGTATGGCACAAAACGCCCAAAACCAGGACAAGTTGCTGCAACGACTAAGAAGAAGAAGTAATTGATTTAAAAATTAGTTATTTGTTTGGAGGTTTGGTTGAGTAAGGGTCTGCCTTGAGCAGGCTATTTAAACTGAAGACTGAACAACAACCGATTCGAATAACACAAACAATGTGTAACTAAGATGAGAAAGACAAAACCAAAGAAAAGGGTCATTTTGCCTGACCCAAAATTTAAAGACGTACTGGTAACAAGATTTGTTAACAGTTTGATGGTCGATGGCAAGAAAACGATTGCTTTCAAGATTTTCTACGATGCACTTGACATCGTTGAGAAAAAGATGAAAGACAACGAACTATCTCCACTTGATATTTGGAAGAAGGGTTTACTTAACATTACCCCTGCAGTTGAAGTAAAGAGCCGGCGTGTTGGAGGTGCTAACTTTCAGGTTCCGATGGAAATCCGTCCGGAACGTAAAGTGGCAATCTCAATGCATAATCTGATTCAATTTGCAACCAAACGTTCGGGCCACTCAATGGCAGAAAAGCTTGCAGCTGAAACGGTTGCTGCTTTCAACGAAGAAGGTGGAGCATTCAAAAAGAAAGAAGACACACACAGAATGGCTGAAGCAAACCGTGCGTTTGCTCATTTCCGATTTTAATTGAAATAAATAGTAGATATCAGGATCAAATATAATGGCTAAAAGGGATCTCACAAACACCAGGAACATTGGTATTATGGCTCACATCGACGCGGGTAAAACAACGACCTCTGAGAGGATTTTGTTTTACACGGGTAAAACTCACCGTATTGGTGAGGTTCATGATGGAGCTGCAACGATGGACTGGATGGCACAGGAACAGGAGCGCGGTATCACAATAACTTCTGCTGCTACATTCACAGAGTGGAAGTACAATGATATTGTCCATCAGATCAACATTATTGATACCCCGGGTCACGTTGACTTCACTGTTGAAGTTGAACGTTCTTTAAGGGTACTCGATGGTGCAGTTGCTACGTTTTGCGCCGTTGGTGGTGTAGAAGCGCAGTCTGAAACTGTTTGGCGTCAGGCTGAGAAATATGGCGTACCAAAAATTGCATTTATAAATAAAATGGACCGTGCTGGTGCCGACTTCTACCGTGTCTACTCAGACATCAAAGAAAAGCTTGGCGCAAACCCGGTTCCAATCCAGCTTCCTATCGGAGCTGAAGAGAAGTTCGTGGGAGTTATTGATCTTATTCGTATGAAGGCACTCTATTGGCACAATGAGGCAATGGGCGCTGAGTACGATATTTCAGAAATTCCTGAAGATATGCTCGAAATTTCACGCGAATGGCGTGATAAGATGGTGGAATCTGTCGCAGAACAGGATGAAGTCCTTATGGAAAAATTCTTTGCTGATTCAGATAGTATCACCGTTGACGAGCTTATTGCAGTAATACGACAAGCTACAATCACAGGTTCGATTATTCCAATGCTTTGTGGTTCGGCATTCAAAAATAAAGGGGTTCAGACTTTGCTTGACGCAGTTTGCGCCTTTTTACCAAATCCGCTTGACATTGGTTCAATTGAAGGAAAAGATCCGGATAGTGGCGAACCAATGGAGCGTAAACCTTCGGTTGATCAGCCGCTTGCAGCTTTGGCTTTCAAAATTGCAACCGACCCATTCGTTGGTCGCCTATGCTTTATACGCGTTTATTCGGGAAAGATCGATGCAGGTTCGTATGTGTTAAACATGCGTACAGGTAAAAAAGAACGTATTTCACGTTTGTTCCAGATGCATGCCAACAAACAACAGCCACGCGACGTAATCGAAGCTGGTGATATTTGCGCTGCAGTTGGTTTCAAAGATATTCGTACGGGAGATACTCTTTGTAGCCTCGACCATCCGATTATTCTTGAATCAATGACTTTCCCTGAACCTGTTATTGGTATTGCAATTGAGCCTAAAACTCAAAACGATATTGATAAATTATCAAACGGGTTGCAGAAACTTGCTGAAGAAGATCCAACCTTCCAGGTTAGAACTGACGAAGACAGTGGTCAGACAGTTATTCGCGGTATGGGTGAACTTCACCTCGAAATTATTGTCGATCGTTTGAAACGTGAATTCAAGGTTGAATGTAACCAGGGAGCTCCACAGGTTTCATACAAAGAGGCGATTACTAGAGAAGTTGAACTTCGCGAAGTATTTAAGAAACAAAGTGGAGGTCGTGGTAAGTATGCTGATATCAGCGTTAAAGTTGGTCCGGTAGACGAAGGTGTATCCGGCTTGCAGTTTGTTGATATGATCAAAGGTGGTACAATTCCACGCGAATTCATTCCTGCTGTTGAGAAAGGTTTCAAAGAATCTCTTAATAATGGACCTCTTGCAGGATTCAAAATTGAGAACATGAAGGTCACCTTGGTTGACGGTTCTTTCCACCCGGTTGACTCCGATGCGCTCTCATTTGAGCTTTGTGCAAAACAAGCTTTCAGAAATGCTGCTTCCAAGGCAAAACCTGTTTTGCTTGAGCCGATTATGAAAGTAGAAGTCGTAACCCCGGATGATTACATGGGTGATATTGTTTCCGACCTTAACCGTCGGCGTGGTCATGTTGAAAGCATGGATTCCAAATTTGGAGCACGTGTAATCAAAGCATTGGTGCCGCTTGCCGAGCAGTTTGGGTATGTAACAACCTTACGTACATTGTCTTCGGGTCGTGCAACTTCAACAATGGAGTTTTCGCACTACGCTGAAGTACCTAAAAATATCGCCTTGGCAGTTCTTGAAGGTGTTAAAGGCAGAACTGAATTGTTATAACCATCACAATTAAAATACGTTCTTATCATGAGTCAAAGAATCAGGATCAAACTGAAATCTTACGATCACAACTTGGTTGATAAATCGGCCGAGAAGATTGTCAAAACAGTGAAAACTACCGGAGCTATTGTAAGCGGACCAATTCCGCTTCCAACACACCGGAGAATTTTTACAGTATTGCGGTCAACATTTGTAAACAAAAAATCGAGGGAGCAATTCGAATTATCTTCTTACAAGAGGCTGATCGATATTTACAGTTCCACAGCAAAAACGATCGACGCCCTTATGAAACTTGAGTTACCAAGTGGCGTTGAGGTAGAAATCAAAGTTTAAATTTAAACTGCTTAATCAGTAAAAAATGCCAGGATTAATTGGAAAGAAAATCGGAATGACTTCCGTATTCAGTGTTGAGGGGAGAAACATCCCATGCACTGTGATTGAGGCAGGTCCATGTATTGTATCGCAGGTTCGTACCATCGAAAAAGATGGTTATGAGGCGGTTCAGTTAGGCTTTCAGGAAAAGAAAGAAAAGCATGCGACAAAGCCAGAGATCGGCCATTTCAAAAAGGCCGGTACTACTCCGAAGAAAAAACTTGTCGAGTTCGACGGTTTCGGAGATGATGTGAAACTTGGAGATATCATTACATCAGATATGTTCGAGCCATCAAGTTTTATCGATATCTCAGGGATTTCGAAAGGTAAAGGATTTCAGGGTGTTGTTCGTCGCCACGGATTTGGTGGTGTTGGCGAAAGCACACACGGTCAGCACAACAGGTTACGTGCTCCTGGATCTGTTGGTGCTTCATCTTATCCATCACGTGTATTCAAAGGAATGCGCATGGCCGGACGTATGGGTGGTGTCAAAATAACTGTTCAGAACATCGAAGTTTTGAAAGTTATTCCTGAGAACAACCTTGTGATTGTTAAAGGTTCCGTACCTGGAGCTAATGGTTCATACTTAATTCTCTTGAAGTAATGGAAATCGCAGTCTTCAACAAAGCAGGGCAGGAAACCGGAAGAAACGTAGAACTGAATACCGAAATCTACGCGGTGGAGCCTAATGATCACGCGATTTATCTCGACGTGAAACAATACCTGGCCAATCAACGTCAGGGTACGCACAAAGCTAAAGATCGTGGCGAAATTGCGGGATCAACCCGTAAGATCAAACGTCAAAAAGGTACAGGCGGTGCACGTGCAGGTAGCAGAAAATCAGGAACAATCCGCGGTGGTGGTCGTATTTTTGGGCCTCAGCCAAGGGACTACAGTTTTAAACTGAACAAAAAGCTCAAAGAGCTTGCACGTAAATCAGCATTGACTTACAAAGCACAGGCAAGTGAGATTTTGGTGATGGAAGATTTTTCTTTTGATGCCCCTAAAACGAAAGAATTTGTGGCAATTCAGAATAATCTGAAGATTAGTGATAAAAAACTACTAATTGTGTTACCGGAAGCAAATAAAAATATATATTTGTCCTCCAGAAATTTACAGAACGTAGAAATTGTAATCGCTTCAGAATTAAGCACATACAAGATTATGCGAGCCCAAAAAATAATTTTGGTTGAAAGTTCTGTGATCAAAGTGGAAGAATTATTTAAGATTTAACGCTTAAGACAATGGTTGATATTTTGATTCGCCCTATAGTAACCGAGAAAATGAACCAATTAACGGAGAAGTATAACCGTTATGGGTTCAGGGTTGAGAAGAAGGCAAACAAGCACGAGATCAAAAAAGCCGTGGAAGAGATCTATGGCGTTAAGGTTATCACTGTTAATACAATGGTGTATGCCGGAAAGTTAAAATCACGCTTTACAAAGGGTGGGGTTATATCCGGCCGTACAAATGCTTTTAAGAAAGCAATTGTTACGTTGACCGAAGGAGAAAATATTGATTTTTACAGCAATATCTAAAGTAAGAGATGGCAGTTAGAAAGTTAAATCCAGTAACTCCGGGACAAAGGCACAAGATCGCTGGTACCTTTGAGACCGTCACAACTGGCAACACACCTGAAAAATCATTGTTAAGGCCCATGAAGAGTACCGGGGGACGTAATAGCGCCGGTAAAATGACAATGAGGTATATAGGTGGAGGGCATAAGAGGAAATACCGTGTTATCGATTTTAAAAGAGAGAAAGACGGTGTTCCTGCACGAGTAGATTCGATCCAATACGACCCAAATCGTACGGCTCGCATCGCGCTTTTGGTATATGCCGATGGGGAAAAACGTTACATGCTTGCACCGAATGGTCTCCAGGTTGGACAGACCGTTCTTTCAGGCAGTGATATCGCTCCCGAAATCGGAAATGCACTCCCTTTAGCAAAAATACCTCTTGGTACTATCGTTCACAATATTGAGCTGCATCCCGGACAGGGAGGCATTATGGCCCGGTCTGCCGGAACATATGCGCAGCTCACCTCGCGTGAAGGACGATACGCCATCATTAAGCTCCCCTCTGGCGAATCCCGAATGATACTAGTTACATGCCGTGCAACGGTTGGTACAGTCGGAAACTCAGACCATGGCCTTGAAAGATCAGGTAAAGCCGGTAGAAGCCGTTGGCAAGGACGTCGTCCTCGTGTCCGCGGTGTTGTAATGAACCCTGTTGATCACCCAATGGGTGGTGGAGAAGGACGTGCTTCCGGTGGTCACCCACGTTCACGTAAAGGATTGCTTGCGAAGGGTTTCAAAACCCGTTCGAAGAAGAAAGCTTCAAGCAGGTATATCATTGAACGTAGGAAAAAGTAATCACTAAATTTAAATGAAAAGTAGATTATGAGTCGTTCGCTAAAAAAAGGCCCTTTTATCGACTTTAAGTTGGAGAAAAAAGTTCTGGTTCTTAATGAAGCAGATAAAAAGTCGGTAGTCAAAACATGGGCAAGACATTCAATGATTTCGCCTGATTTCGTAGGTCATACTATTGCAGTGCACAACGGGAATAAGTTTATCCCTGTATATGTAACTGAAAATATGGTTGGTCATAAATTAGGGGAATTTGCTCCTACCCGCACCTTCAGGGGTCATGGTGGTAATAAAAAACGATAACCATGAACGCGGAAATGTATAATAGAAGTAAAAAGTACCAAGATGGGTTCTAGAAAAAAGAAAAGTGCTGAATTGCTTAAGCAAGCAAAAGCCGAAAGATTTCAGGCTTGTCTGCACGAAGTCCCAACTTCGCCTCGTAAGATGCGCCTTGTTACCGATATGGTTCGTGGAATGGCGGTAAATCGTGCACTTGACGTCCTGAAGTTTTCCTCAAAAGAGGCTTCTCGCAGAGTAGA
>JANXZJ010000146.1 GCA_025355585.1 Mariniphaga sp.
TATTAAACAGGTTCCGTTTAGTATTAAACTACCTGCATTTAATATTAAATGTAATGCGTTTAATATTAAATGGAATATGTTTAGTATTAAAGTTACTTTGTTTAATAGTAAACGGCATGCATTTAATATTAAACTTACCAGGTTAAACATTAAACATCCACAGTTAAACATTAAACAAGTCGATTCATGCATTCAACAAGCTGTTTTATACCGTAAATACTCCGCTACCCACAACGTCCCGATCCTACTTGTTTGTGACGAGGAGTTAGTTGTCTGTCGTTTGTAACGATAAAGCAAAATTTCCGAATTAGGAAAGCTGATGCGAAAGCTCTCAATACCATCAACATTTTCGAAATTTACTAAGCGGGATTTCATCCCGATCCTCCTCGTTTGTAACGAGGAGTTAGTTGTCTGTCGTTTGCAACGATAAAGCAAAATTTCCGAATTTGGAAAGCTGATACGAAAGCTCTCAAGTCCATCAGTATTTTCAAAATTTACATCGCGGTATTTCGTCACTTTTTAAATCGAAATACGTATATTTGAAGTAAAACTCTTTATGGGAAGTAAAGTGGTTAAATCTTGTCCTTTAGGTGCTGAACGTTATAATGTGTAGTAAGATTCGCAGTAAGATGAAAATAGACTTACAATAATAACTAATAAAAATAACTATGGAACACGAACTGACAAACGAAGAAATATCACACGTTTGTATGTATATGCGAGTGATCGATTTAATGCGAAACAATCAGAAGATATTAGATGAAAATGAAGCGATCAGGATACAATATGACAAACTTTGTCTATTAGTAAATCAATTAATGGAAAATTTAACCGATGAACAACGGGACGAGGTATTAGAGGAACATAAAATACAATTAGAAGAATTAGCAAAGAAAGCAGCCAAAAAGCAACGCAAAAAAAATAGAAAACTATAGTTGAATAAATAAACAGCGTCTCAACGCTCCTCCTCGTTTGCAACAAGGAGTTATCTGTCTATCGTTTGCAACGATAAAAAGCCATCTATCCGGCTTTAAAAAACCAAGGCGACCGATCTAAAACCCATCAACATTTTCGAAACTCACGAAGCGGGCCTTCAGAACTTTTTAAACAGGAATGCGTATATTTGAAGTGCAACTCTTCATGGGAGGTACAGCGGTTAAATCACGCCCATTAGTTGCAAATCGTTTTAATGAGTACAGGAAGATTCGCCCTAAGATAAAAATGGAACAAATAAACATAAATAATAAGAAATAATTATGGAACGCGATCTGACAAACGAAGAAATCTCACAGCTTTGTATGTATATGCGTGTGATCGATTTTATGAGAAAGAATCAAAAGGTATTAGACGAAAATGCAGAGATGAAGAAGAATTATGACAAACTTTGTCTGACAGTAAATGAATTAATGGAAAATATTTCGGAAGAACAACGGGACGAAGTATTAGAAGAACATAAAATACAATTAGAAGAAATAGCAAAGGAAGAAGCAAAAAAGCAACGCAAAAAAAATAACCGAACATTAAATAAATAAGCAACCTCTTCCTGACTGTCAAAATAAGATTGAAGCAATTTAAAATGGCATAAAGTCGAGCTCCTCCCCGTTTGCAATTCCGAAGCATCGGCAACACTTTTTTTCGGGGATGCGTTAATTGTCAGTCTTTTAAAACGACAAAAGTAATACTTCCCTATTTGTAAGCTAATGTGACAGATGGTATCGTCCTGAAAAAGGATAGGATGGTGCAGAAGTTACGCAACTGTTAGTTGTCTTTGATGCATCTATCAATTAACCAATCTAAAAGTAATGCAATTATGCGAAAAATACAATGCTTTTATGTCCTGTTGCTGATCGGAATACTGCTAACTTCTTGTGAAAAAAGCAATTTAAACTATGAGAACAGTTTTGAGAGTAGTTATCAGGAATGGTTAAATTTTAAACAAACCTCAGGTAATTCTTACCACTATGTAGTAACAGGAGGTAGTGTGTTTGGACCTGCATGGCAAACGGATATTACAGTCACCAATGGAAAAGTCACACAACGTCATTTTAAATATACGACCGTAACCGGAATGGTAAATGTTTCTGCAGAAGTGCTGGAGTGGACTGAAAATGAGAACGAAATTAATTCACACATCAATTCCGGAGCTGCTGCTTTAACTTTAGACGAGGTTTACGGGAAAGCCCGTACCGAATGGCTGATAAAGAGAAAAGATGCCAGTGTGTATTTTGAAGCAAACAACAATGGATTGATATCATCCTGCGGGTATGTTCCGGATGGTTGTATGGATGATTGCTTTAGAGGAATTAATATTTCTTCTGTCGGGTTATTGTAAGCAAATTTTACCTGTGATAATTTGTTTTTAAAGGCCAGACGGAATCAAAGATCAGCGATGACAAGAGCAATATTTCCGGTTTTAAAAAGTTCATTCAATGCAACACCAGGCCCTCATTGTTTTCAAAACTCTGAGGGCCTTACTTTTTAAACGATAAAGTGTATATTTGAAGTGCAGCTCTTCGCCGGAGATTCAGTGGTTAAAATCCCTGCTTCTGTCAGCTGCAAGACAATGCAAATCACACCCTTAAAACTTAATTTTCAAACTAATGATGAGAAAAAACTACTTTCGGTATTTACCGGTACAATTGCCGATATTGATTTTATTGGCTTTAGGGTTTGCTTATGCCTTCAAACCTGTTAATTCGTTGAAGAATATTAGTTTGGCAGCATCAGAAATTGCGCCATTGTTTAAATCAGGAAAATACGAGGATGCCAGCGGAAATGTTTTGCGTTATCGCTTTTTTGAACCATCACCGGCAGCTAAATCTGATAAGAAATTACCTGTTATTTTGTATTTACACGGCGAAAGTGAATGCGGAACAGACAATGAAATTCAACTGGTTGCAACCGAATGTGCCACGATTTGGGTCGAACCCGATCATTTGGCCAAAAACCCGGTCTATGTGCTTGCGCCGCAAATTCCCAAAGGAAGTGATTGGAAAACCAAAGCTGTTTACAGCAATGTGCTTCTTTTATTAAAACAATTTATTGCAAAACACCCCGATATCGATTCCGAACGCATTTATGTTATTGGTTTTTCAATGGGAGGAACCGGGGTTTGGAATATGATTCTCAAAAACCCTGCACTGTTTGCTGCTGCAATGCCGATCAGTGGTAATGCAGATGCTTACCTTGGAAACACCTCAGCCTTCGAAAGGCTTAAAAACCTCCCTGTACTTGTTGTTCATTCCATCGATGACCCTGTTAGTCCCGTAAGTGGCGCTAACAATGCAATGGCAGCTTTAACGGCCGCAGGTAACAAGTGTGTCGGTAACAATTCGAGCATATGGGGAATGGGTAGTGTGATCCCTGCTCACAATGCCTGGTTTCCTGCCTTCCACAACTATGAAGTGATCTATAACTGGCTTTTTGAGCAGAGCCTTGCACGGACAGATCACGGAACGATTTCACCCAATACCCTTTTTACAACCCGGAATTTAGCCAATGATATCAAAGAGGTTTGGGATTATTCGTTAGGAACCGCATATATCATTGAACGATCTGAAAAGGCAATTATTATTGATGCGGGTGCCGGAGATGGGAAGATCTGGCAGTTTATAAAAGATAAAGTACTTGTAAATAAAAATAAAGACATAGAATTGATTGTCACCCATAATCACTTTGACCATATTGTTGGTCTGGCTAGCTTTGTAGGAGCGTCGCAGGTAAAGAAGGTCTATGTTCACAAAGAAGATAGCGAGGCGGTTAAAATGATGTTGGGCGCAGATGCGGGAAAGATTCAGTATATAACTGACGGCGACAAGATTCCGTTGGATGGTAAAGACATTGAAGTAATTAGTGTACCTGGTCACACATGGGGATCGATCGTGTTGGAGTATGGAAATACATTGTTTACAGGTGATGCAATTGGTTCCGGCGGCGTATGGCTGTTCGGATCAGCGTTATCAATTGAAGAATACATTCAGTCGGTTCAACACCTGCTGGATAAAACCGGAAATATTAAACTCACGGTATTGCCCGGACACACAGGCGAAAATCGTTTACCGGTTTCGGACGAATACATCCGGCAAATGCTCGCATGCGCCAAAGGTTTAGTGGACAGTTCAATTACAGGGACACCCTTCTGCCGGACATTTGCCGGTATGGTAACACTGGGAAACATCGCTACAGTTGGCCAGGCATCGGTCATTTACAACCTCAACAATATCCATCAAATTAAAGGGGCATTACGAAGTCTGACAATCAGTTCCGGCAACATAACGCCAAGGTTTGCACCTTATACAGCCTATTATGCTGCATCAGTTGATGCCGGTTTGACGAATATTTCAATTACACCTGCTGTTGTGCCTGATAGTTACCAAAGTATCACCATTAACGGAGACAAAATAGCATCAGGAACTGCTTATACTGCAAGTCTGCCAAAGGCCGATAACCAATTTTCGATTGTAATAACAGCCGCTGATAAAACAACCCGGACTTACAATCTGACGATTACAAAAGGTAAATAATCATGAAATAGCCATGATACGAATGGAAACAAAAGTTGTATTTGATTTTGCGGATGCGATTAATAACGCCAATGTGGATAAAATTTATAGCTTAATGGCAGATGATCATCTGTTTATTGATTCTCAAGGCAATAAAATGGAAGGGAAAGAAAAGATAAAACAAGCGTGGGCTGAATATTTTCGATTGTTTCCTGATTACAAAATAGAAATTGAAGAGATCTTCGAAAAGGATTCATCTGTTTGTGCTTTAGGCCATGCAAGCGGGACTTATAAAAACCTGCACAACAATGAAAATAGCAATTACTGGCGAATCCCTGCTGCATGGAAAGCGATCATTAAGGACAACCAGGTAAAACATTGGCAGGTTTATGCCGACAATCTTGTTGTGATGGACATACTAAACAGAAATAAATAGAAAACTTCGATCATCCTCATTTGCAACGATAAAAGCAATCCTTCCGGTTTTGGAAAGCTGATGCGACAGCTATAAAGTCGACAACAGTTTCGAACCACACAAAGCGGAGAATCGGAGTTTCTTTACCAGGAAGTGTATTTTTGAAGGCAATACCCCGTGGGAGGTTCAATGGTTAAAATCCCGCTCTGTTTATCGTTGAAGAACGTTAAAGCAATACATACTGAAGATGGCTTCATCAGAAAAAGTTAAATTCAGGTTTAAAATAAATATTGAAATGTGCATTTTTCCAAAACGCAGATCCAACATTATAAAAGGATTACTATTTATTGTTTTTTTAATTTCAGGTAATTTTTCTTTGATCGCCGAGGAAGCAATCAGTAATTACAAAGTATATTTTGCAGTCGGCAATTTTAAAAATAAAACCATTTTTGTAATCAGGCAATTTGAACAGGCAGGAAAAAAATTCTACCTGGGAGTTGATCCTGATAATTTGGAAACACTCATTATTCCATCGGATCTAATTTCACCGGAGACAACAGGTTGGCCGCAAATACTTATCAGGTATAACAATACATCATATGAAAGAGCGATAGAGGCGGCAAATAAACAATCATTCTCATTACAGAACTCGGGTATTATTCATGGTTTTCCGAAAGCAAAAGGGATAACGCTGACAATAGATCTTTGTCCTTCAAATAAACCGTTGGATCGGATTATTTTCACAAAATTGATCACTGAATTTCAAAAATCAGAAAAGCCGGTTCCAATCGCATTGTCCATTACAGGTAGGTTTATTCTCAATCATTTGGATGACATCAACTGGCTCAGGGATTTAATTGCATCTGATGATATTTCAGTAACATGGATTAATCACACTTATAATCATCACTTTAATCCCAAATTACCGCTAAAGGAGAATTTCTTGTTAGCACCTGGTACTGATCTTAATTTTGAAATACTCGAAACCGAAATAGCATTGCTTCAACATGGATTTCTTCCGTCCGTATTTTTTCGTTTTCCCGGATTAGTATCTGACCATAAGGCCGTTGTTAAAGTGATCGAATATGGTCTGATTCCTATTGGAAGCGATGCATGGCTTGCGAAAGGACAGCCAATACACGGAGGAAGTATCGTGCTGATTCATGGCAATGGAAATGAACCATTAGGGGTGCACGATTTTATTCGATTATTGCAAAGTGAAAAATCATCAATTGTGAAAAAGGAATGGCTGTTGTATGATTTAAGGGAAAGCGTTGGGAATGAATTTCAATTGTAAATGCAATACCAATTTTGAAAACTGATGCGATAGTTCCCAGGAACCTCAAGGTTCTCGAAACCTTGAGGTTCTTAAAGAAATAAACCAGCGATTGCCAAATTCCGGCGTCGGTATCAACAACTCGCTGATCGCCATATGAAACAATGAATACAAGCCAATTGCCTGATGAAACCTGACTGATTACATCTTCATTTGAACTTTACCCTTGCCAATTATATCATTCATCATTTTATTCTGATGATGCTTCATCGTAGAGTCAGGCATACTTTTCATGTTGCCTGCAGGTGTCACCTTTTTTTCAACCAGTTTCATACCACATTTTGGACATTTGCCGGGTTTATCTACAATGACTTCAGGATGCATCGGACAAGTGTATGTTACAGATTTTACTGTTTCGGTTTTCTTTTCTGTTGTTTGTCCATAAACACTGGTAGCTGATAAATTCAACAGCAGCAATCCTGCAACGAGGATGGCCGGAAATAAAAATTTGCCTTTCATCACTTTTACTTTTTAAATTAATAAAAATAAATCATCAAACATATTCATTTTATAACAAGTTCATGAACCACTCAATAACTCACATTTGATCAGCAGTTTATTTTCATTTCCGATACAAGCAACACTCGGGAAGTTGTTTATAAACTTCATCCGGAGCCTTGAATTTTTCCGTATCGTGACCGACTTTGGCAATTGCTTTCTGAATGGCATCGGGATTCGTAGCCATCGTATTAAATTCAATCTTGATTTTCTTTGTAGCTACTTCCCAAGTTGCAGACGAAACACCGCTAACCGATTTTGCAGCAGTTTCAATGCGTTCTTTGCACTGCTCGCAATTACCCGAAACACCAAATGTAGCATGCTGCAGCGTTTGAGATTTGGCATTTCCCGATGGCGAAGCATTTGAAGCTGGTTTAGAATCAGCAGGCATATCCATTCCAGGCATACTTTTGCTATCCTTTGATTTGTCACCAGGCATGTCCATTCCAGGCATTGAGGAGGTTTCACCACCTTGCGGATTCATCATACTGGGTTTTCCTTCGAGTTGTGCCGAAGCATCGACACCAAAAGCACCTTCCGTAACGATTTCCTCGCCATCGTTCAATCCATTCATAACCACATAGCTGTTACCCAGCATCGGACCGAGTTCTATTTCCCTGATTTTGAAAATGGATTCAGTGGTTTTCGCTTGTTTTACATACACAACAGAACGTTTTCCCGTCCATAAAACTGCGGTGCGCGGAATAATCAGTTTGTCCTTGTACTCATTTAAGTTTGCCTGAACAATGCCGGTTGCAAACATCTCTGGTTTTAATTTTCCACCCGGGTTATTGATTTCAATCCGGACCCTGGCAATGCGTGTATTCGGATCGAGAACAGGATCAATAAAGGTAATGTTACCGGAATAACTGGTTCCGGGTAAAGCCTGGATGGTGTAGGTTACTTTTTGTCCCATTGTCAGGTATGGCAAGTCGCTTTCGTAAGCATCGAACATGATCCAGACATGTGAGAGATCGGCAATGTCGAATAATACGGAACCGGGTGAAATATAATCGCCTGTGTTGACCCTCCTTGCTGATACAATTCCAGCGGCGCTGGCAAAGACTTCAAACTCCGTTTTTACTTTGCCCGAAGTTTCGATGGCTGCTACCTGTTTCTCAGTCAGTTTCCATTGACGGAGCTTATCTTTCGACGCGTCGTAAAGTGCTGGCTGAGATGCCTTTGTTGACGCGGTTTCAAGTAATTCCTGTTGGGCTGTCACCAGATCCGGAGAATAAATAACCGCCAAAGTCTGACCTTTCCGGACCACTTCGCCGGTGAAGTTTACAAGCAATTTTTCGATGCGCCCCGGAAGATAAGATACCTGGCTTTGCAGAAGCCGTTCATCAGCCTGTACTTTGCCATAAAGCCGCAACTCCTTCACCGGACTTTGTTTTGAAACTTTGGATGTCAAAACATTGGCCAACTGAGCGGCTTCCTTTGTCATATGAATCGCGCCCGGGTCGGTTGTTATACCACCCTGACTAAGTGGAATTAATTCCATAGCGCATATGGGACATTTACCTGGCTCGTGCATTCTGATCTGGGGATGCATCGCACATGTCCAGATCGTTTCTTTGGTTGTTTCTGCAGCGTGGTTATGCGTCTCTTCTTTGGCAGGTGACGAATGAAAAAATACCCAGCCTAAGAATATGCCTGTTATCAATGTGATGCTTAAAAATATAGTTTGTCGTCTCATGATATTTCAATTTACTTCAATGCAATTTAACTTTTTCAACCAGGCAATTGCCGTATTGTAATCAACTACTGCCTCTACCTGTCTGTATTCATAATCGAGGGTTTGTTGGCGGACACGCAGGATATCTGTAAGATCCGTGCCAGCGGAGGCAAAACTTTTAAACATGATATCGAGTGATTTTGAAGCTAACTGATATTGATCAGCATATAGTTTCATCCGGCGCTGCGCATCCTGGTACAATTGCATAGCCTGATAATATTCAGTGTGTAGTGAATTAACAGTGGCCTTGTAATTTTGCAAATTTGCTGATTTCAAAAACTCGGCTTCGGCTTGCATGGCTTTGTATTTTTTCCTGTAAATAGGCAACGTAACCGTTACCATTGGCATAATCATGTCCTTCCCATTCATAGCCGATGTTGACATTTCACTTTTATTGATGAGCGAATAATTCAATCCCAAACCTACCATCGGGTAACTCATCCGTGTAACCATTTGCTTACGTGCTTCGAGCGATTGTTGCTCAAACTGAAGCATCCCAAGCATTGGGTTCTTAGTGAACGAGCTGTCTGACAATGCTGATAACGACGGTTGAAATTCAACGGAAACTAACGTATCAGGAATTGTAACTACCAGGACTGGAGATCTGTTCAGGTAACTATTGAATTGCGCGGTAATTGTTTTTAACTGGCTCTTTAATAATTCAATGTTGTTCTGAAGATCACCGATTTCAATTTGAATTCTGTAAACATCTGTAAGTCCTGAACTACCGGAAGAGGTACCCATTGGGCTACCAGGCATTGGTGAACCGGATTGATTGGAACTGGTGTTGCCCGAATTTCCTCCCATGGCATTCATACCTGATGAACCGGTAGAAGAACTTTGGAAAGACGTAGGGGAAACGGTTCTGTTAGGAGGTGGCGTCGCACTGTTTCCTGCCGGAACTGCTTTGAACCGGACAATGGCCAATCTTTCGATCGTACGAAGCAGTTCAATGTTCTTCTCCGAAATTCGGATATTCTGCTTCACCTTGTACAGTTCGTACCAGGTGCGTTGTACATCGTAAAACACCTGCAACCTGGCATCACGGAACAATTCATATTTGGCTTTAGCCATCAGGCTCATTTCATCTTTCGCATTTTTAAGCACCCCGAACCATGGAAACATTTGCATCAGCCTGATATCAGCCACCTGGTTACCTCCCAATAGTTCCATTGGAGTTAGAAACACACCCACGTTTAGCTCCGGGTCAGGTAAACTGCCCACTTGCGGTATTTTCTGCAATGCTGCCTCATATTCAGCAAATTTCTGCAATACAGTGGGATTGTTTTTTGCTGCAATTTCGAGGTAGTTGAACAAAGAATCAGGTTGTTCCTGACCATTACCAACAACCCAACCGCATAGAATTAGCATCGAAAACAATATTTTTTTAAATGCCGGATTTCTCATCGTTAAATTGATTATTAATGGATTGAATTTCTGAATGACGATATCTGGATACAGCTCTTTCTCTCCACATTGCCTGAAACAATGGAACGACAAATACAGTCATTACCTGGATAACCATACCACCAAACATGGGTATTGCCATCGGGATCATGATATCGGAGCCTTTACCTGTGGATGACAAAACGGGTAGCAATGCGATAACCGCAACAGCCGTTGTCATCATGGCTGGCCGTACACGTTTCAGTCCGGCTGATACCACCGCCTCACGCACATCGTGAACAGTAGCGGGATGCCGGGCTTCAAATACCTGGTGAATATAGGTTCCCATAATAACACCATCGTTCGTGGCAATACCAAACAAGGCAATAAACCCGACCCAGACAGCCACACTCAGGTTAATCGGATGCATCTGGAATAGTTCCCTGAGATTGATTCCTGCCACAGAAAAATTCATAAACCAATCCTGTCCGTATAGCCATAGCATGATGAATCCACCTGCAAAGGCGACAAAGACACCCGAGAAGTGGATAAATGAAGCGGT
The DNA here is from genome assembly GCA_025355585.1 of Mariniphaga sp. Lineage (GTDB taxonomy): Bacteria > Bacteroidota > Bacteroidia > Bacteroidales > Prolixibacteraceae > JAAFHB01. Next base: position 10,438 of record JANXZJ010000146.1, read on the forward strand.
CACAGTGCGGAACTGGAAAAAGAGCAACAACAATATCAGCAGCAGACTTATCGGAATGACGATCATCAATCTCTTTGTAGCCCTCATCTGATGTTCGTAATTGCCTGCAAATTTATAGGATACGCCGGGTGCCAAAACAAGTGCACCTGAGTTCAGTTTCTGTTGTAAGACTTTAGTTGCTTCTTCAACCACATCAACTTCAGCTTTGCCTTCGTTCTTATCGAAAATTACATACCCGTTCAGGAACGTATTTTCGCTTCGGATCATCTGGGCACCACGTGTGTAATCGATATCGGCAATTTCGCCCAGTGGAACCTGAACCCCGGTTGCTGCCGGAATAAGTATCCGTTTGAGATCATCCGGGTTATCGCGCAACTCACGTGCGTAACGAACCCTGATCGGGAAACGCTCACGACCTTCAACGGAATTGCTGAGCGCCATACCCCCGACAGCCACCTGCAAAACCTCCTGCACATCACTGACAGTCATACCATAGCGGGCCATCGCTTCACGGTTTAGCTTTATTTCGAGATAGGGAGCACCTACTGCACGGTCGTAGAACACGGCAGATGCTTTGATGGATGGTACATCTTTCAAAGCCTGTTCAAGTTGCATCCCTGCCTTTTCGATCGCTTCCAGATCTGGTCCATATACTTTCAGTCCCATCGGTGCCCGCATGCCGGTTGAAAGCATTACCAAGCGGGTTTCGATGGGTTGTAACTTAGGAGCGGAAGTCAGGCCCGGAATATTCGTCACTTTCACGATCTCGTTCCAGATATCATTGGGACTTTTTATTTCGGGTCGCCACTGACGGAAATACTCACCATTGTCTGTTTGAACCAGACTATCTGCCGGAATAGCCATGAAGCCTTCCTTTTTAAGATTGTATTTTGATCCGTTTTTAAAGAGATAACTACCTTCCTTATCCACTTTAAATTGCATCCGTTGCCCGTTTTCGTCGAGGATATATTCTGAACGATAATTGATTGTATTCTCGAACATTTGTACCGGTGCCGGATCAAGCGCTGAATTTACACGCCCCCACTTGCCAACTGCAACCTCCACTTCGGGAATTGCAGACAATCGTTTATCAAGTGTTTCAATGTATTGAAGATTCTTTTCAATGCTTGAATGTGGCATACTGGTAGGCATTAGCAGGAAAGAACCTTCATTCAGCGAAGGCATAAACTCCTTCCCGGTACCCGGAAACGTCCTTGAAGGCGCTTGCCAGAAAGCTGTTTGCCGGAAACTTTTCCATCCCATCTTTTCAGCCCCGGTAGCAATAAATCCGAATGATCTATCGAAGCCCAGCCAGACCAACAGTCCGAATAACAATGTGACGGCAGGGATAATCAGAAACTTGCGTTTGTTAGCCAGCGCCCATCGGATGATATCTTCATAGAAATGAACCATCGACATTAAAGCAGCAAGAATGATAGCTATAATTCCACCCACAAATATAAAGTTGGTCAGAATACTATTGTGAGCACCCAGCGGAAGCCACTCAATGGTTAGATACCAGGCAGCTACAAGCACCGTAATCCCGATATTGATATAGTTGGGATATTCCTTTCTGCTCTCAGGCCAGCGGTCATCGAGCAAATTATTGATACCAATTGCAATTAAAGCCAACGCAGGCCACGCGTTCCAGAAGACGACAAACAGGATGCCAGCAACAAATAACCCTCCATTCCAGACTTTACGAATCTTCTTTGTATCGATGCGTATCGAAAAGAAAATATGTGTTAAAGTTGGTAAGACTACAATTCCAAGTATAAATGCAGATATTAAAGCAAAGGTTTTGGTGAATGCCAGCGGGTGAAATAATTTTCCTTCGGCAGCCTGCATTGCAAAAACCGGGAGGAAGCTAACGATGGTGGTCGCAATTGAAGTTACCACTGCATCACGTACTTCGGTTGTTGCGTTGTAGATCACGGACATTAACTTTTTACCGCGAATGCCTTTATTTTCGGGCATTTCGAGGTGCCGGAGAATGTTTTCCACATCCACAATTCCAATATCGACCATTACGCCAATCGCAATCGCGATACCCGACAAAGCAACGATATTGGCCTCAACGCCGAAAAGACGCATAAGAATAAAGGTCATTAATACACCAATCGGTAATAATCCTGCAACAATAAGGGATGCCCTCAGATTCATTACAAGGATAATAATGACGATGATACTGATCAGAATTTCGTGCGACAGGGCAGATTCGAGTGTTCCGATCGTTTCTTTGATCAGTCCCGTACGATCGTAAAAAGGGACAATCGTTACTTTTGAAACCGTACCATCGGGCAATGTTTTCTGAGGAAGTCCGGCTTCAATTTCCTTTATTTTATCTTTTACATTGTTGATCACATCCATCGGATTTGACCCATAACGAGCCACCACTACTGCACCAACAGCTTCTGAACCAGCCTTATCAAGTCCTCCGCGGCGTGTGGCCGGACCAAAAGCAATGCGTGCCACATCTTTAATACGTACCGGTACATTATTCCGGGCAGCAACTACTGATATTTCAAGATCATCCAGGTTTTTCACATACCCCAAACCGCGAATGATGTACTCCACGTTATTCAACTCCATCGTTTCGGCACCAATGTCAAGGTTGCTTTTACGCACGGCATTCATCACGTCCATTACTGTGACCTTAAATGCCTTAAGTGCCTCCGGGTTTAAGTCGATCTGGTATTCCTTGATAAAACCACCCACGGATGCCACTTCCGAAACACCTTCAGCAGTTGATAATCCATATTTTACGTAAAAGTCCTGAATTGTACGAAGTTCTTGTGGATCCCACCCTCCATTTGGCAGGCCGGTTTTGGGATTACGTCCTTCCAGTGTGTACCAGTAGATTTGCCCCAAAGCAGTTGCATCGGGTCCCAGTGTTGGTTGTACCCCGACAGGCAATGTTCCGGAAGGTAATGAATTGAGCTTTTCCAGAATACGTGAGCGGCTCCAATAAAACTCGATGTTATCTTTAAAGATGATATAGATAAAAGACATACCAAACATGGAGGTGCTTCGGACTGTTTGCACACCAGGAATTCCCAGCAATGCAGTCGTCAACGGATAAGTAACCTGATCCTGCATATCTTTTGGAGAGCGCCCCATCCATTCGGTCGCTACAATTTGCTGATTTTCCCCTATATCGGGGATTGCATCCACCGCAATCGGGTCGCGTGGAAAGAAATCTGATTTCCAGTTGAAAGGCATAAACACCATACCCAGAACCACGAAAGTGATCAGGAAAATAAACGTAATCAGCCTGTTCTCGAGGAAGTATTTAACAAGTCGGTTGAACATGGGAATTTCTTTTAGTATTAATGATGACCTGCATGACCACTGCTACTTCCCGCCATTCCTGTATGACTATCCGGCATTTTGTCTTGAGTCGGATTACCTGACTTTGAATTTCGGTAATCATCGTAAGATACCAGTGACATCCCGCATTTTGGACATTTACCAGGCTCAGATGAAATATACTCCTTGTGCATAGGACAAAGATAAATCATATGTTGATCAAGGGGTCTGGATTGAGCAATATGACTTCCACATGCTGTGAATGCTACTACAATAGTTAACATCAGCAGAAATATACAGAGTTTTTTCATTTTATGTCGTTTGTTTAAAGAAAAAGCGACTGCCATTTTTGTCACTGCAATCTTTTACACAAGGCAGTCGCTCTATTAACAGTATCTTTTAATAAAATAATTAATTGTATATCCCGTTATGATAGGGTTGATGTTTAATATTTAATTGATGCATATTTCTGTAATAGCCACCTACAGTTGCCGTATCACCCATCATCTGCTTCAGATCCATAGTGCCACTATTCATCATACCGCCCTGCATCATTCCTGTAGAAGGAGAATAATTGCTCATCATCATCCCGTTTTTGTACATTTCGTCGCCAAACATATGATAATGAACCGTAAACATTGAATCATTTTTATGATACAACTTATCATACTTAATACAGTATTTATTGAACCTGGTGATTTTTGCAGTATCATAAACCATTTTTAACGTATCACCATATGCATTTGAAAGAAGCAATGCACTCTTAACATGAGCCGTCTCATTGTTGATTATGGAATTATCGGCATTATTATCCTTCGAACAACCTGCAAAAAACAGGATAAGGACTAAAATACTCAATACTAAATTTCTGATATTTTTCATATACTTCAATTTTAAAATTTCAACTTTATTTTTAATCTTCGATTTTTAAGGGACAGGAGATAATCCCCTGTCCCTGGCATTAAAACTAAAACTACCCTAACCAACTATTTGAATAAAAATATGCGGAAATCCGAGGATCAATGACATTATGCTGAATGTTGGGATGTGTAGCAACAAATTACTTAATTCCTTGGCTTTCGAGAAAATGATTGATTTTATAATGTTTGTGGAATTGGTCGTATTCGCCAAGTGATGCATCATTTTTGAATTGGCCATCAATCGCATCATGCAGTTTATGATTTCCGGGAAAAGCAGCTTTGAGAGTTAATAGAGTTAATTCTAAAATCCCGTCTCCTCCACTTCTGCTAAAATAATATGTCGTAATAGACTGAACACCCGCTAGATGAGACGCACCCTTAATTACTTCTTTGGTGTAAATCCAAAGGGTTCCTTTGTCTGCAAGTGGATAGTGCTCATTGCTCTGAAAACGAACAACTTTTTCATCGCAAAGTTGGTAGCCCCATGTTTCAGCCTTTTTAAGGTCGTAGGACTTGCCTTCGTGAACAACTGTTATAAAATCTTTGCCAAGAAAATTGTTAAGTTTTATTTTGTGTTTTTCAGTGGCACAATCTATGCCATATTCCATTTTACCAGATGTGTAGTCGGAAAATGTTTTAAAAACACCGCTCTTTTGCGCAAAAGAAGAAACAGAACTTAAGATAAGGGTTGCGAAAACAGCACTCTTAATAAAGAATATTGATTTCATAATAAATATTTTTAATGATTTTAAAAACCTTAGCGAATAAATATGATCTGAAACAGTATTTGACTTAGTACTTACTTCATCCTGTCATACTTGCAGCAATCATCTAAAGCATTGTATGCTTTGTCATCGGCTTTTACTCTACTGTTATCGTGACCGACGGCTGCGACATTTTTCGCGATCATGTCCATATTTGTTTTGGCAGAATCGAATGTTACTGTGAGGAGCTTATTTTTTAAATTCCATTCAGCTTTAGAAACGCCATCAAGCTTTGCTGCTTTTTCAATACGGGCCTTGCACATATTGCATTTACCTGAAACCTGGAGTGTTTCGGTTTTTGCTGAAGCCATATCCATTTTGGAATCTGTTTTAGATTTGGACATGTCCATTTTTGAGTGATCTTGCATTTGGGCAAAGGAGTTAGTACCCAAAGCGATTGCCAATAAGGCAACTATAATGATTTTTACAGTTTTCATGATTTTAAATATTTGATGTTAATGTCTTGAATAATAGAAACAAATAATTGATTAGAAGAAAAAGTTCACTTAACTTTCCTTCTAAATATTAGTGAAGACAAAAAAATCAAATACGGAAAACACAAATGCCGGGCAAGCTCACAGCGCTCACCATAAAATTGCCTGGTGGACTGACATTTGTGCTATAAAGACTTAAAACCGATAAAGCGTTAATCTGATAACTTACAGGGACATCGAAAACCTGCAGAATATTTTGAGAAGGTGCTTTATATTCAAAAAATGAGGGAGTATAATTGTTCGCAACTGTAAAAACCGAAATCTTATCGGTGCAACAGTGTGATTTGATATGCTTACCGGGTAATTGGCACTGATCGACAGAACTTTCCATACCACATGAAGCTACCTTACCTGTAAAGGATACTTTCGAAGCTGCGAATACACCACCACAATAATGAGTGGAAATGGTAAGATGCATCACTGAAAGCAGGATGATCGCTGAAAATGATATGGATAAAAACTTTTTCATTCTAAAATAGAACCGAATATCCAATAAAATAGTTGTGCAAATATATATCAAAAAATCTCTAAAAGTTGTACCAAATTTATTTTGTCTTTAAAAATAAATACGAAGCCATTTATTAATAGTCACATACCAATATTTATATTTAGGTATTTTAAATGAATTTGCTGTTAGAATTAGCCTGAAAATCCTTAGCGGATGACATTCCTAACGACTGATTCAACTTTGGAAGGAAGGGTAAAATAAAATGTTGATCCTTTCCCCGGTTCACTTTCCACCCATATTTCTCCATCAAGTTTAGCCGCAAACTCCTTGCACAGCAACAATCCTATTCCGGTACTTGGCTCACCTTCAGTGCCTAATCTATTGGTCTGTACATCAAGCCTGAACAAATCATTTACCATCTTACTGCTCATGCCGATACCGGAGTCCTTAACCGATATTTCTACGCTTTTCTCCGAAGTGACTTTAGTCAAAATACTAATTTCTCCGCCTTTACCGGTAAATTTTACAGCATTTGAAACCAGGTTCCGGATAATTGTTTGAAGCAGTTTACCATCAGCAAACACCATCAGATGATCCGGAATATTGAAATCAATTTTAATTCCTTTAATTCTGGCTGATTCATGAATCATATCAACGCATTCATTCACAACTGAAAGCAATTGAATCGACTTCGGATTATAAGGGATTAATCCTTGTTGCATTCTGGCCCATTCAAGCAAGTTCTCGAGCAAAGAGAAAAGATTGTTAGCTGAATTCCTCATTCTCACAGAAATATCTTGTATCTCGCCCATCGTCAAGCTTGACAGCTCTTCTGCCATTATTTGCGTTAGACCAAGGAAACCCGTGAAAGGGCTTCGCAGATCATGGGCGATGATTGAGAAAAATTTGTCCTTTTCACTGTTCAGTTTTTGAAGTTGCTCGTTTTTAAGATTGATTTCTTCCTCCGCTTTTTTGCGTTCGGTGATGTCAGTTACAAAGTTCATCGTGGCTGACAGACCTTCCCATTCTATTTTAACGCCACTCATTTCTACCCATTTAATACTTTTATCTTTTCTCAGAATTCTTAAATGATACCTGACGTCAGCTCCTTCCCCGCTAATTCGTTTTAACTGATTGCTTAATACCAATTCCCAATCATCTTCACAAACAAACTCCAAAAATGAAAGCGAGAAAATTTCTTCTTTAGAATAACCTATCAGTTCAATCATTGCCGGATTCACAAACACCAACCGTCTGCCTTGTGCAACCAAAATACCTTCATTGGCTGTTTCGAACAGAAGACGATATCGCTGTTCACTTTCAAACAGTTCTTTTTCAGCACGCTTACGTTTGGAAATATCAATAAATGAGGTTAAAATTTTCCCATTGCTCTGAAGCATGGAAACCGACATCAGCGAATGTTTAATTTCGCCGCTTTTATGGAAAAAAGTAAACTCATATTTATCAGGGGCATCATGCGGATTTATAAGTCTGCGGCGGTTATATTCTTTTAACCGTTCAAGATCCTGTTGCGGAATTTGTTGCGTCCAACTCGTACCGATGACCTCTTCTGCTGTGAAGCCGGACATTTGACAATAGGCTTCATTTACCATCGAGACCGTGGTATCAGTTTCAATAATAGCCATGGCGGCTGAATTATTTTCAAAGATTGCCCGGTATTGCTCCTCACTTTCTAATAATATCTTTTCGGTATTAAGCCGATTACTGATTTCATTTTTAAGTTTTCTGGAACTATTGTAAAAGAAATAGGCCACCGATCCTATCATCAGAATGCCAAATAAAAGCAGTAAAATCAAATTCCACGGGATACTCAGCTTTGTTTTCGCAAAATCGGAATAAAACAGATCGTTGATTGTGAAAGAAGAATCAAGCATTTTCAACTTTTTGTAAGTATCTGAAATTGATCTCCATCTGCCAGGATTTGTGTATCCTATTTCAACCAAATCGTCCATAATAAGACTGTTCATCCGCTCTGCTTCAAATCTCAGGTGCGGTATGCTATGACGATTGCTATATTTGTTATAGATCAAATCTATGATCTCTTCCGTATGATCCATCGCATACTGCCAGCCTTTAAGCGAAGCGTTTCGGAAGTTATCAGCAATTTCAGGATTCTTTTGAATGAACGATTTGGTGGTAAACAACATATCACCATAAAAATCAATGCCACCCATTGAAGGCAAGATAATTGTATAAGGGAAATCTGCTTCCTGTAAATTAAATGGTTGATCGGTCGAATAGGCTGAGATGGCATCGATTTCCCCGTTAATCAGTTTATTAACATCGAAAGCGTGCTGATCGATGATACATTTATCCAACGAAATCCTTTCGTCATTCATAAACGCAATAATGTCAGCAGAATTGGGTCCCAGCGCAATTCTTTTTCCAACAAGATCATGCACATTTTCAATACCCGATTTCTTTGATGCAAGAAGAATCTGTGAAGAATGCTGAAATATCGTTGCCAAAATAACCGGCTCCTTATTCTCCGAACGCGACAGCAGAATATCTGTGTTACAAACCCCGAATTCTGCGCTCCCATTAAATACGGCTTCGGATGGATTCTGACCCTCAACCGCCTCCACTAATTTCACCTCAAGCCCAACTTCGCTGAAATATCCTTTCTCAATTGCAGCGTAATAGCCAGCAAACTGGAACTGGTGTTTCCAGGTCAACTGCAAGGTGACATTTTGGGTTTTCTGTGCCACCAACGAATTAACAATCAATCCAATTGCAAGCAGAGTAAGTATATATTTTAATCGAAATTGCATATAAACTACTTTTGGACTTCTATTTCAAAAATAAAGCTGACTCACATAGAACGGAAATTGTAAAATAAGCCATAAAATTCCGGTTTTTCGCGGTGATTATCGCTTAAAATATTTTTCTATCAACACCAAAAACTGATCTTTATGTATGGGTTTTGAGATATAATCGTTGCAGCCTGTCAATATCGTTTTCTCACGGTCACCCGTCAGTGCATAAGCAGTTTGCGCAATAACAATCACATCCTGGTTAAATTGACGAATTTGCCTGGTAGCCTCAAATCCATCCATTTCAGGCATTTTAATATCCATTAGTATCAAATCGATATCCGGATTATTTCTACAAGCTTCAACAGCTTCGATCCCAGTTCTTACTTTCAGAATAGCTTTACTAAACCCCCTGATGGCCATTGCAATAAGCATTGCCGATCCTTCATCATCTTCAGCAATTAAGACCTTAAGATCTCTGATTTGAGGCTTTTTAACATCTATTTTAGCAATATTATAATCGACATTTTGTTCTTTTGCTTCACCATTGTAAGGAAGGGTAAAATAAAATACAGAACCTTTTTGCTCTTCGCTTTCAACCCATATTTTGCCCCCCAACATCTCTACATATGCTTTCGAAATGGCTAATCCCAATCCTGCACCTTCATAATTTCGGGACAGCGATTCGCTACCTTGTCTGAAACGGTCAAAAATGAAACTTTTTTGTTCTTCCGCGATACCCATGCCCGTATCTTTCACGAAGAATTCCAGTTCGTTCTGCTCATTTCCGGATTTTAAACAATATCCGAACTCAATACTACCTGAATGAGTGAATTTTATAGCATTTTTAACGAGATTGGTGAGGATTGCATAGACTTTTTCTTTGTCAGTTTTTATAACAGCATCTTTCGCGGGTAAGGAGTTCTTAATAAAAAGCTTCATTCCTTTACCCTCGACTTCCGGCCTGAAGAAGGTATATAGGTATTTAATCTGGTCGTTTATATTTGTCTCCGAAATTGTAATTTCCATCTGACCCGATTCAACCTTGGAAATGCTCATTATATCATTGATAATACTGAGCATACGTGCACCGCTGTTCTCGATAATCTGGATATACTCGACCTGTTCTTCTTCCGTGAGATCCGGCTCCTTTAATAATCCGGCAAAACCGAGTATTCCATTCATCGGAGTTCTGATCTCATGACTCATATTGGCGAGAAAAGCAGACTTTAAACGGTCGGACTCCTGGGCTTTTAGAATTGCCTCCTTTAATTCCTGTTCCGCTTTTTTACGTTCGATAGAAATGCCAATCTGATGGGAAATAAATTCGAGCATCAGTTGGTCTTTTTCGGTATAAGCATCTGCGTTATCGTAACTCTGAACAACAATTGCTCCAATCACCTTTTTCTTTGCCCAAAGCGGGACACCCAACCAAACCTTTGAAGGGGCTCCAACTATTTCGATCTCTCCTTCTTCAGACAATTTAACCACATCTGCTTCCCTGGCAAGAAGTGATTTCTGGTACTTTACGACATAACCTGTTGCCGACTTTTCGGCGGGCCAGCTTGTAATTTTGTCTTGCTCGTCATTTAAGAAATGAGTCGACAGCATCCCATTTGTCTCATCATAAAAAGCGATGTAGAAATTGACGGTATTGAGCAATTTACCAAGCTCAAAACTGATGATTTCTGTCAGTTCATCCATGTCCTTTGATGAAAGGGCAGCATTGGAAATGGAATAGAGCACTTGCTGAATACGATCGGACCGAACCTTTTCGGTGATATCGATCTGTGTACCCCACACCCTGACAAGATGATTGTTCTCTATGATACCCAATGAATTATTACTTATATACATCACCTGTCCGGCTGCATTCTTTTCTTCGGTAATTCCGTTTTGAATACTGTAACCGTTGTTGATGAATTCTTTCAGCAAACCCCGGTTCACCACATTGTGACGTCCGCCATGAAAATCAAGATGACCTTTACCAATAACATCATTCCGGCTGATGGTTCCATACATCTTTAGAAATGCATTGTTACATTCAGCAATAAACAGATGATCATAGATATAATCAACCTGTTCTTCGATGGGTAAACTTATGTCCATCGGCACATCACTTTCGAACCTGTAAACGCCTTCCGAAACCTGCGATATAAAACCCCGATACCTGTCTTCACTCTCTTTTAATGCAAGAACTGCCAGTTTTCTTTCTGTAATATCCCTTATTGCACCTACTATATGACCTGGCCGGCCATCTGCATCTAAAATTAAGCGCGCATTAACCGATCCGTATTTTATTTCTCCATTATGCGTTTTTAGCTTTAATTCATAATCCTTTATTTCACCATTTTTCAAAATGGTATCAAGCACGTTAATTCTATCATTCAGATCATAATAAAAATCATTAACGTTTGATCCAACTATCTCATCGTGTCTGAATCCCGTAAAATGTTTAATTGATGGGCTTACCTCCAGAAATATCCCGTCCATGTTCGTCTTATAAAAAACGTCCTGAACATTTTCGAAAATAGTCCGGTATTTTTCTTCACTTCTTAATAACTTCTCCTCCGTTTTTTTGCGCTCGGTAATGTCGTTTGATACCCCAATCACCTTTACTACTTTTCCATCCTGGTCAAAAACAGGGGAATAATAGACATCGAACTCAATACCCTGAACCGTCACCTCATTTCGTTGATGGATACCTGAAAGTGCTTTTTTCATGGCGTCTAAGATGGTTGGCGAATCACGATACACATCAAAGACCGAGCGTCCGACAACCTGTCCGGGTTTTAATCCTAGTTTTGCCAATCCCATTCCTTCCGAGAGACTGAAAATACCTTTTTCGTCTGTCACGAAAGTAACAACGGGCGTATTAGAAACCACTGTACGATAACGCTCTTCGCTTTCAAGAAGCGCCTCTTCGGTCCTTTTACGCTCAGTGATATCCTGTAAAATACAGTGCGTTTGCTTAAAATTGCCGTCTAAGTCATACCCGATCTTTCCTTCGAAGGCAATAAATAACTTTTGTCCATCTTTATGAATCATTTCAAATTCGCTATGAATCTGGCCCTGTGCTTTAAAGAGCGGAAATCGCTTACGGAATCCCTCCTGGTACGCCGGAGAAAGGAAGTCGCCAAACCACTTTCCAATTACTTCATTACTGGTATAACCAAGTGAATCTAACCACTTTTGATTTACCTCAATAAAATTGCCATCACCGTCAAGCGACTGATAACCGAGCGGGGCTTTATTAAACAATGAATGGAACCGTTTCTCACTTTCCTGTAGTAACTTTGTAGCCTTTTCATTCTCCACAATCTGCATTTTGAATTGAAAATTATTATAGGCTTTTTCGGAGAGTTCGTTGGCAAATACAAACAACAGTTTAGCTACACTGTTAAATCTTTCATACGACATTGCCGGCACTTCGTGCAATGCATCCAAAAAATCTGCCCGGTTTGCACCAATCGCAGCGGCATAACGCAGCATAGATGACTCATCTATTTCTTCGTTTCGTACCTGACCGATCAGCCAATTGGCAACATGTTTGCCACCAACAGTAATGCTGGCGCCTGCATCCCATAAACCACAGCTCAGACATGGCGATACAATTGGTCCGGAAACATTCATCATGCCAATTGCAGCATCCGATTTAATACAGTCCGATCGACCTTTCTCTGTCTTCCGGATGATATTACTGCATAACCTGGTGAAGTTACTTGGTTTGGTAATTAGCTCACCTTCAGGGGTTGTTATAACCGAAGCAATACAATGGGCATCAGCAAACAAATCCTGTAATTGCTGGATATCCTCAAGAACAAAGAGGTCGCAAAATTGAATATCGTTTAAGGCTTCAAAAGATGAATTTTGAATGTCAGGATTAGTCGTCATCTTAGTATGCTGAGTTTATGCTGCAAATATAGCTTTTATATCAGATAAGTTATACCATCAGTTCAATATGATACGATATAATTGTCCCAAAATGTTTTTAAACAGATAAAATCTGTAAACTAAAATACAAATTGCCGTTAATTAACTTACTATATACGTCAAACATCTTTCTGTCGGGCATGGTAAAGTGACACTTCTTTACCATTTTCAAAAGGAATTGTAAAATAAAACGTTGATCCATTTCCTGTTTTACTTTTCACCCCTATTTTTCCACCGTGTTTTTCAACGAACTCTTTGCAAAGCATCAATCCCAACCCGGTACTTGGTTCGCCTTCTGTACCTAATCTATTGGTCTTTATGTCCAGTCTGAATAAATTATCAACCATTTTGCGACTCATTCCAATACCTGAATCCACCACCGATATTTCAACACTTTTTTCAGCTGTTACTTTGCTGAAGATATCTATCCTTCCACCTTTGGGTGTAAATTTTACAGCGTTTGAAACAAGGTTCCGGATGACCGTTTGAAGCATATTCTTGTCAGCAAGAACAGCAACACTTTCCGGGATAGTATAATTTATTTCAATCTCTTTACGCTTAGCCGGTTCATGAATCATTTTAATACTGTCCTCCATCAAAGGAAGCAATTGAATCAATTTCGGATTAAAAGGGATGAGTCCTTGCCGCATTCTGGCCCATTCAAGCAGGTTTTCGAGCAAACTAAAAAGGTTTGTGGCTGAATTTTTCATACTCAATGAAAGATCCTTTATCTCTTCCATGGTCAATTCCGGTAAATCTTCAACCATTATCTCTGTCAATCCCAGAAATCCACTGAAAGGGCCACGCAGGTCATGGGCAATAATGGAAAAAAATTTATCTTTTTCGGCATCAATCCTCAATAAATTTTCCTCACTCTTCAGTAACTGTTCCAACGCCGCAGTTTTCTCATTTTCAAGCTGTTTTGTATGCGTGACATCCCGGGCAGTTCCAACGATACCTATTTGATTCCCCCGCTCATCCCATATCGGAGCTTTATAAACATCGAGGAAAAGAAATTTCCCCTGCACATTTCCGGATAAATCGTATTGTTTTGAGTTCCTTTCGCTGAGGTTAAGTGAATCGGTGGATTTATAATTGTTATTAAATGTATGCCAGTCGGGGTTTTCCGGATGAGCCTCTCTTTCCCGCCTTGCGAAAAATTCAAAGGCTTTTCCAATAGGTTCATCAACGCTGTTTGCAATCAGGAGCCTGTCGCACATCGCTTTATTGACGAAAGTATAGTTGTCGTCCATATCCTTTGCCCACAGAAAGTCATCTGTATTGTCAGACATTAGCCGGAACATCGAAAACATCTGGTGATAACGTTCTTCCCCTGCCCTGATTTCCCTGATTGAAGCAGTCAGATCGGTAATATCCTGTATTACAATCAGACGGCTGCCCGGTTGGTTTTTGATCGCATGTTTAATAATACGGAACGTTTTAATTTCAATCTTATTTCGGATATCGATCTCTTCAATAGTTTCACTATTAATTACAGCATCCATCAGCAAAGTTGCACTGGCATCTGCATTCAGGGCAGGAAATCCGATGATGTATTTACTCCCGATTCCCAGAAAAGTTAATGCGGCTCCATTGATATCCTGTATCCTGTTTTGCCCGTCAAGCGCCAGAATGCCATCTGGCAACGTTTCAACAAGCATCTCCCTGGCGACAGGTACCAGGTCGAGGAAACGAATGTTTAAAATGGCATATGCCACGAGGACACCGCTAAAAATAATGCTGATAGGTGTAATATCCAGCCCAACCACCGGATTGCTTCCGGTGAGATACAACACACTTGCGATCCATGGACATAAACCTGAAATTAAAACAATCAACCCCTGAAAACGAAATGGTTTATTTTGCCGGATAATAAAACTAAAAAGGCATATCGTAGCGACAAAAAGCATCAGATAAGTATAGCAGATATAACCTGTCCAGAATACGATCCCATGATAATATTCCATCAGATTAGTTTGATCAGAAATTGCAGAAAAACCTGTCCATACAAGGTGATGATGTTCATTGGTGATTACGAACGCAAAGGTGATGACCGGAATAATAAATAATAATAAGATATATTTGGGGGTGATAAATCTGTCTTTCCCGGTGAAGCGCAAAACAAAAATCAGATAAAGCACAGGAGTAGGAATCCCTCCGATGAATTCGAGCTTTGACCAGAATATTTTTTCCATCACAGCAGGCGCCGCAGTCTCGAATATAAGCCAGAGTGCACCAATGCCTGCAGCTATCATCAACAGGGTGAGCTCTCTGGCTCCTTTTACAAACCTGCGCTGCCAGGCAAGGAAAGCAACGAAAAACGAGACCAGTGCCGTAGCAAGGAAGAAAACGGAATATATTGTAAAAATCAGGTTCATCAGGCCACCAGCATATTAATGATATTTTGCCTATTTAATCAGGACGCAAATATAACTTTTCAGGCAGGCAATTTTACGAATCTATCCGATAAAAAAATCATTTTAAACAATATATTTAACATGTTATCAAACAAACTTAATATACAACCGCTCTTTTTCCAATTAAAGGATCATCATTTCTTTTGAAACTGCGTTAAAACGTTCTTTCTGTTTTTTCATGAATTTTAATTGGCACCAACCACCGTGATTGGTGCAAATCAACAAATAAAACGTGCAGGTTCTCTTTAATTTTCAATCGGGACATTTCATTAAAGTGCCAAAATAGTTTACTTTCGTCCGGTATTGACTAATTGAACAACTATGCCGCTGATTATTATTGTTGCCGGAATCATACTCCTTTTCGTACTGATAAGTGTTTATAAAATCAGCGCTTTCCTTGCACTGTTAATTACCTCTTTTGCGGTGGGCTTGCTCAACAGCATGGAGCCACTTACAATTTTGCAATCGATTACTTCAGGACTTGGAAGTACAATGGGCAGCCTGGCACTGATCATCGTTTTCGGAGCAATGCTGGGGAAAATGCTCGAAGAAAGTGGCGCTGCCTACCAGATCACAAATAAATTGGTTGATCTTTTCGGGATTGGAAAGATACAGATCGCGATCATGATCACAGGTTTTCTTGTTGGATTGCCAATGATTTACAATGCCGGATTTCTTGTGTTAATACCGCTGATTTATGCACTTGCAGCCTCAACCAGATTACCGCTGATCTACCTGGGACTCCCTTTGTGTGCGGCACTTTCTGTTACACACGGGTTCCTTCCTCCCCACCCCGCTCCTACTTCTATCGCATTTATATTTCATGCAAATCCAAATTTAACTTTGTTGTATGGAATGCTGGTTGCAATACCCAGTATTATAATTGCCGGTCCATTGCTTTCAAGATTCTATACCAACTGGAAGCTCACACCTCCGAAAGAATTGTTTGTTGCACGTGAATTCACGCCCGAAGAATTACCTTCACTTTCGGCAAGTCTGTTCACTGCAGTAAGCCCGATTATTTTGATGTTATCAGGTGCAGTTATTCAGATGGTTCTTCCGGCAGAAAACAGCAATGTCAAAATACTGAAGTTTATCAGCGATCCTACTGTTGCACTTTTCTTTGCTGTTTTTATCGGGGTTTACCTGCTGGGTATCCGGAAAAAACGAAAGATGTCGGACCTGATGAAAACATTATCCGAATCAGCGTCGGGAGTGGCGATGATCCTCCTTATCATTGCCTCAGGTGGTGCTTTCAAGCAAGTACTTGTTGACAGTGGAACTGCCGATTATATTAAAGTGATTGCAGGAGGATTCAACATGTCGCCGCTTGTGCTTACCTGGAGCGTAGCTGCATTGATACGATTTGCGATTGGCTCTGCAACGGTCTCGTGTATAACTGCAGCTGGTTTAACTTTGCCATTGATAGCAGGAACCGGCGTTTCACCTGAACTGATGGTGATTGCAACGGGTGCCGGAAGCCTTATGCTCTCTCATTTTAACGATATCGGCTTCTGGATGTTCAAGGAGTACTTCAACACAACGATTAAACAAACCTTCCTTGTCTGGACCGTGATGGAGACATTGATAGGTATTATAGGACTAATCGGAGTATTGATACTAAATCAGTTCATTTAAACCACCAATTACTGAATCGATAAAAGAGTTGTTACATTTGTTGAAAATTGATATCATGTGGGATCAACTCAAAATACTCAGAGAACAATACATTAATCAACGAATAATGGATTCGATTGATTATGAGAAATTCTGCATGATTTAACCACAATATTGCGTATTTTTCAAATCCCATTGCAGAATATTTAAAAAGTGTTGCACATTTTTTAATTGTCGTTGCGTATTTTTTCAGTTACATTTCTGCACTTAACAACTTTCTTGCGTATCTTTTCAGTTGCATTTCTATATTTAACAACTTCCTTGCGCATTTTTTCAGTTACATTTCTACATTTAACAACTTACTTGCGTATTTTTTCAGTTACATTTTTACATTTAACAACTTCCTTGCGCATTTTTTCGATTGCATTGCAATATATTACCTTTTTATTACGCTATATTTGTATTGCAAAACAATATTTAATCAAATCACATGTTACAATTAGACCTTTACCGAATATTTGAAGACAAGGGCATCGATAACCCACACTACTTTTTAAGAAAGAATGGGTTTACTACTCATACCACGAGCCGACTTCTAAACAATAAGGTGGACAGTATTAGTTTCAGGCACCTGGAACAAATTTGTTTGCTCCTTAACTGCTCAATCGACGACCTTTTTTCCTGGACGAACGAAGATAAAACTGGAATGTACAAAGACCATGTTTTTCAAAAACTCAAACGTGGCCAGCGAAAAGGGAATATTACAAATTCATTAAAAAATCTTCCCCTTGACAAGTTAAATGAAGTCCGAAACTATATCGATCAGATTGCAATGACCGAAAAGCAAAATGGAAAATCTTTGGATTAGTAATTCCGGTCGTTTATTAATACCTTTAACGGGAAGTAACATTTTTAAAAATATCATGGCACACTACAAAATCAAGATCATTACCCTGTTGGCAATAACAATCCTGTTTTCGGGGTGCGATTTCTCCAAAAAAGAAGCTCCCAAAGCAATTCCATATCCCGACTGGGTAAAAAATAGTGTGATTTACGAGATCAACACGCGTCAATATTCACCTGAAGGGACCTTTAAAGCATTGGAAACTGACCTTCCCCGGATAAAAGCACTTGGGATCGACATCCTTTGGCTGATGCCCATCTACCCAATCGGGGAAAAAGACCGTAAAGTACCTGAAGGAGCTAAATCAAGTCTGGGAAGTTACTATTCAATCAGGGATTACCAGGCGGTCAATCCGGAATTCGGTACAGCAGATGATTTTAAAAATCTTGTAGATAAAGCACATGAGATGGGTTTTAAAGTAATCCTCGATTGGGTAACCAACCATACCGCACGCGACCACAAATGGATTACAGAACATCCCGATTGGTATAAGAAAGATGCCAAAGGTAATATTGCAACGCCAAATGACTGGACCGATTGTGCACAACTCGATTATACAAATAAAGAATTGCGGAAGGAAATGGTCGGTTCGATGAAGTTCTGGGTGAAGAATTTTGACATTGACGGATTCAGATGTGATATGGCAGGACTGGTTCCCCTCGATTTCTGGGAAGATGCACATGCTGAACTACAGCAAATCAAGCCGCTTTACATGCTTGCCGAGAATCAGGACAACCCCGAACTTTGCAAGATTGCTTTCGACTCGAATTATGGATGGGAGATGCATCACCTGATGAGTGCAATCACACAGGGAAAGAAATCGGCTGGTGAAATACTAAAGTTGCAGACAAAGATCGATTCAGTATTGCCGCAAAGGGCTTTCAAGCTGAATTTCATCACCAATCATGACGAAAACTCATGGAATGGTACAGCAAAAGAGAAATTTGGGAAAGGTGAAAAAAGTTGTGCCGTACTTACTTACACACTTCCAGGCATGCCATTGATTTATAACGGACAGGAAGCAGGAATGACAAAACGTCTTCGGTTTTTCGCAAAAGATACAATCAATTGGAGCGACACATTGATGATTCCGTTCTACAAAACGTTGAACAGTCTGAAACATCGCAATCAGTCGCTTTGGAATCCTCCCTATGGTGGTAAGCTGGTTCCGCTCACCAATTCGGCTCCCGGTAAAATTGTTTCGTTCCTTCGGTCATCAACAAATGCACATGTAATGGTATTGATAAACATGAGTCCCGACACGATCACAACAACAATTACAACCGCCATTGCAGACGGAAAGTATATCAATACATTCAATCAGAACAAGATCAATTTCAATGTCGATAACCGGAAATGTTACTTCGAACCGTGGGAATATTTAGTTTTGGAAGGAGAATAAAAGCAGTGAAGAGGGAAGGATGATTGCTCCTGGTATGAAGGGTTCAGTTAAATATGATCAAGAACATGGTTTCCGCATTGGGTGCAATTACCCAGCTTATCGAGACCAGTAATTGTTGTTTTGCCGGGTTCTCTCACAATCAGGGAATTGTGGCATTGATCACAATAGGTTGTGTCTCTTTCCACATCGAAAACATTACCAAGATAGACGTATTTAAGATGTTTTTTCGCGATCGCGTAAAGGTCGATCAGAATATTAATCGGTGTGCTTGCGATCTGCATTTGAAAATTAGGAAAATACCTCGAAATATGCAGGACAGTCCGGTCACCTGTTTCGCCGGCAATCCAGCGTACCATTTCTTCAAACTCTGAATAATTGTCGTTCATTCCGGGAATGACAAGGTTGGTAATTTCAAGGTGTTTTTTCGACGATGAAAGCCGGCTGATTGTTTTCTTGACTGGTGCCAGTCTTGAGTTTGTAATCGATTTATAGAAACTTTCCGAAAATGCTTTCAGGTCAACATTGAAGGCGTCAATAAACGGAATAATCTCCTCAAGCGGTTCCCTGTTGATATAACCATTGGTAACCATCACCGTTTTAAGTCCGGTAGGTTTGGCAAGTTTTGCAACGCTGATCATGTACTCATAAAAAGTGCCCGGTTCGTTGTAAGTAAAAGCAATCCCGATATTATTCTCCTGTTCACTTGCCATTTTCACAATCGCCTTTACTGTGAATAAGTTGGAGTCATCATAGCTCTGTGGTGTCGGGTGCGATATGCGGTAATTCTGGCAAAAGAGGCATCGCATCGTACATCCAAGGGAGCCTACTGAAAGAATGGTTGATCCGGGATAAAAATGGTAGAGGGGCTTTTTTTCAATCGGATCAAGTCCGATAGCGGTCACCTTTTCAAAAAACTCGCTGTAAAGTTCGCCTTCCTTATTGACGCGGACATTGCACAACCCATGCTCATTGTCTCCTATCAAACAATAATGTGGGCAGAGTTTGCATTTCACCACGCCGTTTTCAAGTGTCTTATAGTAAAGAGCCTTCATCATCTTCAAATGCTTTGCACAAATTTACGAAATCTGCAATACTAATTCCAAAAAATTAGCCGGGCTGTGTTTAAAAAGAATATGGTATTTTTACTTCATTAATATGAATTCTGACAATGAGCAATATCTCCGCAATTTTAGAACAATCCTCTTTTTCCCAATCCGATCTGGAGCAACTCCTGAAATGTGACGGGGATGAGAAAAGGCTATTGTTTAAAAAAAGTGGTGAAGTAAAGGATTTATTTGTCGGCAATAAGGTTTATTTCAGAGGATTAATTGAGTTTTCAAATGTTTGTGAAAAGGATTGCTACTATTGCGGGATAAGGAACTCAAATCATGCTGTTCGTCGCTATAATTTGACCGACAGTGAAATACTCGATGCCGCCCGTTTTGCAGATGATAACAGGTTCGGTTCGGTAGTCCTTCAGTCGGGTGAAAATAGTTCGCCTGCTTTTGCCGACAGGATCACCAGTTTGGTCAGTCAGATCAAACAACTAAGTAATGGGAAGCTTGGTATTACTTTATCAGTTGGCGAACAGTCCGAATCGGTTTACCGTCGTTGGTTTGAAGCAGGAGCTCACCGGTATCTCTTACGCATCGAAACATCCAATCAATCGCTTTACCACAAAATTCATCCCGATGATCAGCATCATGATTTTAACCGCCGTTTGGAATGTCTTCAGGCATTGAAAGCGACCGGTTACCAGACTGGCACGGGTGTAATAATCGGATTGCCGTTTCAGACAATTTCGGATCTGGCACACGACCTTCTCTTTTTTCAGGAATCTGGAATCGATATGGTTGGAATGGGACCATATATCGGGCACTCCGATACACCGCTTTATGCTTTTCGTGATGAACTTTTACCCATTCAGGAGAGGTTCGATCTTTCGCTAAAGATGATTGCTGTTCTTCGTATAATGATGAATGATATCAATATCGCTGCTGCTACGGCGTTACAGGCAATCGATCCGCTTGGCAGGGAAAAAGGAATAAAAGTCGGGGCAAACATTATTATGCCCAATATCACCCCCGGTTTATATCGAAACGATTATAGTCTTTACGAGAATAAACCTTGTATTGATGAAGAGCCGGCCCAGTGTAAAGGGTGTCTGGATGCCCGTATTGCATTGGCTGACGGTGAAATTGGTTATGGAGAGTGGGGCGACTCCAAACACTTTTTAAAGAAGAAATAGAAGGGCAGATGAGTGGATAGATTTTAGCTCTACAACGTTTTTTGGGAGTTTTTACTATCTTGCAAAATATTTCTAAAAAATGATTGACTCTAACAAAATTAATGAAGTTGTCACAAAGATTGCAACCAGATTCAATCCGGATAAAATTATTCTGTTTGGCTCGTATGCTTACGGAATGCCAAATGATGATAGCGACTTAGACTTATTGATCGTACAAGATTCGGATCTACCAATACAAAAAAGAGGGCTTGATATTCGTTTGTCATTGATAGGATCGATGATTCCAATTGATCTTTTGATATATACCAGATCTGAATTTGATCAGGAAAAGAATAAGCGTTTTTCTTTTTTAAATGCTGCCATCAAAAACTCGAAAGTATTATATGAACGAGCAGATTGAAGACATAAAAGACTGGATTGAGAAGGCTGACCATGATTTAGGTTCGGCAAAAATTATCTATCTACATCTTCCTGATTATTTTGATACGATTGCATTTCATTGCCAACAAGCTGTGGAGAAATATTTAAAAGCTTTGTTGGTTTATTACCATATCGAATTCTCGCGTTCGCATGATTTGGTTTATCTGCTGGAATTACTTACTAACAAGGTTGATATCGACGATTCTAAATTCGGAAAAGCATTCTCACTAAATAATGTTGGTGTTCAGATCAGGTATCCAAATAAGATTATCAACCTGACTAAAGAAGAAATAGAGTCTGCCCTTGAGATTTCTCAGGAATTCAGAGATTTTGTTGTATTTATAATTGGAATATATTAGAATATAGTCGGTTAGCAGGAGGAAGTTGATCGCCTGACCGTCTCTACTTCTATTTTCTACCCAAAAATCTCCCTCAGTTCTTTATTGCTGAATTTGCCAATCCAGTTTTCGCCGGTTGCAACAGTCATATCGGCAAGGTGTTTTTTCTTCTGAATCATCTCATCAATACGTTCTTCAAAGGTGTTTTTGGTAATAAAGCGGTGAACCTGCACATTCTTCTTTTGCCCGATACGATAGGCGCGGTCAGTAGCCTGGGCTTCTACCGCAGGGTTCCACCACAAATCGTAATGAATCACTTGTGTAGCCGCAGTAAGGTTTAATCCGGTACCGGCAGCTTTGAGTGATAACAGAAATATTTTATCTGCCCGGTTATTTTGAAACCGGTCAACCATTTCCTGCCGTTGCCTGATGTTGCAGCCACCGTGTAAAAACATGGCTTCTTCACCAAATCTTTCACAGATAAACTGTTGAAGTAAAGTACCCATTTCACGGAATTGGGTAAAAATCAATACTTTTTCTCCGCTATCGATGATCGATTCGAGCATATCGAGCAAAAGGATTGTCTTGCCAGATAGTGCCGCATCAATCTTTCCGTTTTTGAGAAATTGTGTAGGATGATTACAGATCTGTTTGAGCGCGAGGATCATCTGAAGGACCAATCCCTGTCGTTTAAACAACGATTGGTGGTCAGAGTCACTGATTCCTTCAATCTCTTCCATCGCAATTTGCAATGTTTTTTCATACAAGGCCGCCTGCGGTTTGGTTAATGTATTGTACTCGTTTTGCTCGATTTTATCGGGCAAATCCGAAATAATACTTTTATCCGATTTCAACCGGCGCATCAAAAACGGAGCAGTTACCTTGCGGAAACGCGATATCGCATGTTCGTCATTGAACAGCTGAATAGGTGAGGCAAAATCTTCTTTAAATGATTTCTCATTACCCAAATATCCTTTATTGGTGAAATCCATGATCGACCAAAACTCTGAAAGGCGGTTTTCGACAGGTGTTCCACTCATCGCAATCCGGGTGTTCGATGACAGACTTTTAACCATCTTACTTTGAGCAGTATCGTTGTTTTTAATATTCTGGGCTTCGTCGATCACGAGAATCTGCCACTTCTTTTTCTTCAGAAGATCGGTATCACTTCTCACGACTCCATAAGTACTGATCATGATATCAGCATCAAAATCCTTTAAATCGCGGGTTGTGCCATGATAAATATGCGTAGAAAGCGAAGGTGCAAATTTTTCAATTTCTGCCTGCCAGTTGTTCAGTAAACCGGTAGGGACCACAATCAATGCTTTTTGCTTTACGTTGATCGCCCCTTCTTCTTTCATTTTCATCAGTATGGCAATTACCTGCACCGTTTTTCCGAGACCCATATCGTCAGCGAGGATGCTCCCAAATCCGATTTTCATATTTCGGTACATCCAGGAGAAACCGCGATGTTGATAAGGCCGAAGTTTTGCCTGTAAGCCCTTAGGCAGCAGGATATCTTTATCGGAGGTCAGCTCTTTGATCATTTTTTTCACTTCATTCGTAAGAATTACCGGAGTACCTTCGTATTCTTCCATTAAGGCCGATTGCAGCAACTGATAGGACGACAGCGGTTTGGAATTTGTAAAGTGTTTGTGTAACTTCTCCAGATCGCTCTCATCGACATAAATGTACTGCTCTTTGAATTTCATTAATCCTGAGGCGTTGCGAATCAGTTTCTTATATTCTTCCGGAGTCATCACCTGATCTCCAATGGCAATCTGCCAGTCGAAAGTAAGCAAATCATCGAGCCGGATAAAACTACCTTCGGTGGCAGATTTGCTTTTAAGCTTCACCGACGCTTTGGGACGCAACAACTCCTGCAAAGATTTGGGCAAAAAGGTTTTGATATCGAGCAGACGAATAGCCGGCAACATATTCATCAAAAACGGAGCAAATTCTTTAAAATCAAATAAGATCGATTTTTTAGCCTGTTGGTTAATGTGTTGATCAAGTCCTTTTATAAATGGAGAAAGCAAGGAAAGTGATTGCAATATTTTGAAACGATAGTTCTGGTGCTCCTTTTGGGTGAGAATGTCATTCAGTGAAATGGGAAGTTGGTCAGGATGAGCCATGTCTTCGATACTGATGCTCACTTCGAAAGTATTTTCGGGTTGTTCTGTGACGGTAATAACCGGTTTGAAATTTTCGGAAGTCAGAAAAAACCGGTCAAGCCACACTTTGATTCCACCGCTAAGTGCATTTTCGCCAACGCCTGTAAAACTATAGGGGTGGTTTTTAAAGAACATGACCATGATCTCGTCAATCATCACATTGCCTGAAAAACGTGAGATAAGGAGCGTAAGAAACAAAGACAACAGGTTAATTACGGGATCACCAACTGGAGCAGTGGTCTCTTTTTTACGCAGGATCTGCTGTGAAAGAAGCAGATCAGGCGGTAAAATGGTCTTTAGCTTATTGCAGAGAATCTTTACCCGATTGTCAATCAATGCCGGAAGCCAGCGGACATAGAATTTCTTATTTTCGAGTTGAACAATCTGCGGAACAACAGCCCCATTAGCCAATAAATGTAATGATGCGAAAATAAATTTATGAAATGCGGCCACCGATGGCTGATAATCAATTAGGTGATCCGGGTTAAGCTGCCAAAGTTGAAGCAATAATTCTTCGTTCTTTGTTGCTTTTTGTTGTTCGTTCACCACTTCCCAATCGCCATTATAATTGGCCATGATTTTTATTTCGGAGTGATAACTCAAGGGTGAAATGATTTTCGAAGACGGAAAGTAATCGCTTAATTTAAGATTCTTCTTGAAAATTCGTCCTGCCTCTTTCGTGATTTTCTGAATAACAGAAGCATACTGATTACGGAAATTGCCCTGGTTGTAAAATGGAGGATTATCAGGAAGAATTTGTATAAGTGATTCTGCAATTGGCTGCAATTGCGAAAAATCTACGCGCTGATAAGCTTGATCAGCATCAAAATCTGTTGTATCGTTATTAACATCGCCCTTTAGCAAAACTGCCAACTGCCCTATTTCGGTATTCTTATTCGACTCGATGTTAATACCTCTCTTGCATAGCTCTTCAATAAGATTTACTTTGTGTATCTGAAACACCAGGAACGGGTTGTTGTCAATTTCCTGGCTTACCATGTAAATTACAGATGCCAGGTGTTTGCAAGGGACAGCCCAGTCGGGACATGAACATTGCATTTTAAAATCAGTCCATTGCCGGGGGAAAACTTTCAATCCAACTTTCTCCGCTATCTCCAGAATTTCAGGATCTAATTCACGATTTAATAATCGTGATATTAGCATTGGACGATCGACAATTTGCATCATTAACAGATCAATCTTTTCCTGGAAAAACGGAGGTACAATGATGGTAACTTTGTATGGTTTTGGCCTGCTGCCAGCAACTTTTGCTGTAATCTGGTTTTCATTAATTTTTACCTCCTCGACGTGGCCATTGCGGGCATATGTAGCTCCTCTCGGTAACCGGTTATCATAGTCGATGTTATCCAGCGATTTAAGCCAGTGTGCTCCCCACCAGGTGTTTCCAAATTGTTTTGCCATCGGTCAATTATGGTTAAAAATCTATGCTGGTAAAATTATAATTTTCTGCTAAGTACATGACAAAAATTTACAACATTGACTAAATCTATCTATATCGTTAAAGTACAGCACATTTGCCAGATATGTTAATCCGTATTTGAATAAACTTTGAGCTCTTCGCCCGTGCTTTTTGATCTTGATCGGGCGAAGAGAATCTAAGAATATTCCAACTTTGTAGGCCCAAACAAAAGCAATCAATACTAATGCGAAGAGCTTATCAATTCTGTCAACATCCGTCAAATGCGTATTTTCAATATTGAAACCGCTTGTTTTAAGTGCTTTAAATACAGTTTCTATTTGCCAACGTTCTTTGTATATTGACTGAGCTTCATCTGGTTTGTTGAATGAAACAATGATCTGGAGTTCTGGCACACCTTGTTTATTTTTGACTTTCGAAGCCGATAAATAACACAGTTGTCCATTGACATAAACGATTCCATGGCGAACCTCATATTGATTGGTCTTTAAATGATTAAATAACCATGAAGCCTTTACGAGATGTCCATTTTTTGGAATAATGACTCAAAAATTTTCTCAAATTCTGATGTGGTATCTAATCTTATTGAAATTGAGATAGGCCAACCAGTGATTGCCAATAAACTCTCTGTCAGCCAGCAAACAAT
>JANXZJ010000165.1 GCA_025355585.1 Mariniphaga sp.
TGATGATCTAAGTCCAGATTTGATTAAAAAATTTACTTACAAAGTTGTAAAAGGTAAAAATGGGTTGGCTTGCATTGATATTGATGGAAGAATTTATACTCCACAAGAAATATCAGCAATCGTACTTCAAAAAATGAAGAAAACCGCTGAAGATTATTTAGGTGTTGAAGTAACTGATGCAGTAATTACTGTACCTGCTTATTTTAACGACTCGCAACGTCAGGCAACAAAAGAAGCTGGCGAAATTGCAGGTTTAAAGGTACGTCGTATCATTAACGAACCAACTGCCGCTTCATTGGCTTATGGTCTCGACAAGATGCACAAAGACATGAAAATCGCTGTATTTGACCTTGGTGGCGGTACATTCGATATTTCAATCCTTGAATTAGGAGAAGGTGTTTTTGAAGTCAAATCAACCGATGGTGACACTCATCTTGGTGGTGATGATTTCGATCAGGCAATTGTTGACTGGTTAACAGACGAATTCAAAAAAGACGAAGGTGTTGATTTACACAAGGATGCAATGGCATTGCAACGTTTGAAGGAAGCTGCTGAGAAGGCTAAAATTGAGCTTTCAAGTTCTACACAAACAGAGATCAACCTGCCATATATTATGCCGGTTAACGGTGTGCCA
This sequence comes from Mariniphaga sp., assembly GCA_025355585.1. Taxonomy (GTDB): domain Bacteria; phylum Bacteroidota; class Bacteroidia; order Bacteroidales; family Prolixibacteraceae; genus JAAFHB01. The sequence continues at coordinate 635 of JANXZJ010000165.1, forward strand.
AAACATCTTGTGAAATCGCTTACACGTGCCAAGTTCGAGCAATTGTGCGACAAACTGATCAATGCAACAATGGAACCTTGCCGGAAAGCTTTAAAGAATGCCGGAATGACCATTAAAGATATCGACGAAGTTATTCTTGTGGGAGGTTCGACCCGTATTCCTGCCATTCAGGAAAAAGTTCAGAGCCTATTCGGTAGAGTACCCTCGAAGGGTGTAAATCCTGACGAAGTAGTTGCAGTTGGTGCAGCCATTCAGGGTGGTGTCCTTTCAGGTGAAGTAAAAGACGTTTTGTTGCTGGATGTTACTCCTCTTTCACTGGGTATCGAAACCATGGGTGGCGTAATGACAAAATTGATCGAAGCCAATACAACGATTCCAACCAAAAAGGCAGAAACTTTTACAACTGCTGCCGATAGTCAACCATCTGTCGAAATTCATGTGCTTCAGGGCGAACGTCCAATGGCCCAGGGAAATAAAACGATTGGACGTTTCCATCTTGACGGACTTCCACCAGCACAACGTGGCGTGCCTCAGATTGAAGTTGCATTTGACATTGATGCCAACGGGATTCTTCATGTTACCGCAAAAGACAAAGCAACGAATAAGGAACAGTCTATCAGAATCGAAGCAACAACTGGTCTCACCGATGACGAAATCAAAAGGATGAGAGATGAAGCTGCCGCAAATGCGGAATCGGATAAACAGGCAGTTGAAAAGATTGAAAAGCTGAATCATGCTGATACGCTGATTTTCCAGACCGAAAAACAACTCAAGGAATTCGGAGATAAACTTCCGGCAGATAAAAAAGGTCCTATCGAAGCAGCTTTGGGCAAACTTAAAGATGCCCACAAAGCTCAGGATCTGAGTGGTATCGATGCTGCAACAACAGAATTGAACGCAGTGTTTCAGGCCGCTTCTCAGGAAATGTATAACGCATCCAGTGCACAGGGTCAGGGTGGCCCGGCTGGTCCTCAGGATGGCGGACAAGGCTCTCAACAGCAAGGTCCTAAAGGCGACGGTGAAGTAACCGACGTTGACTTTGAGGAAGTAAAATAGGCTCTTTAAACTTCAGGTTTAAAAATATCGAAAACCCGCTGTAATTGAATATTATAGCGGGTTTTTTATTTATATTTGTGAATGAAAATTTCTGGAATCAAGGCAAGTACATATGAAAGGCGGAATTAAAATCTTTGAAGAGCGGAAAGTTCGTACCGTTTGGGACGAAGAAACCGAAGAGTGGTATTTCTCTATAATTGATGTTGTTGAAGTTCTAACAGATTCAGACAGGCCTCGTAAGTACTGGAACGATCTAAAGAAAAAGCTGCAAAAAGAAGGAAGTGAGTTGTCCGAAAAAATCGGACAACTGAAAATGCTTTCTGCCGATGGCAAAATGTATAAAACAGACGTGGCTAATACCGACCAACTTTTCCGCCTGATTCAATCCATTCCATCGCCAAAGGCAGAGCCTTTTAAACTTTGGATAGCCCAGGTAGCCAAAGAGCGATTAGATCAAATGCAAGACCCCGAATTATCCATCGAACAAGCCATGATGGATTACAAAAGGCTGGGCTACTCCGACAACTGGATTAATCAACGGCTGAAAAGCATTGAAATCAGGAAAGAACTGACCGATGAATGGAAATCAAGAGGTTTGGAGGAAGGGGTACAGTTTGCTACCCTCACCGATATTATTTACAAAACATGGGCAGACAGAACAGCCAAAGAATACAAGCAATTCAAAGGATTAAAAAAGGAAAACCTTCGCGACAATATGACCAACACGGAATTGGTGTTGAATATGCTTGCGGAGCTTTCGACCAAACGAATATCGGAAACGACCAATCCGGAATCATTTGGCGAACATTCGCAAGTTGCCAAACAAGGTGGCGAAATTGCCCGCAATGCCCGACTTGAGTTGGAATCCAAGACAGGTGAGAAAGTGATTTCACCGCTCAGTGCGAAAAAAGGTATTTTAAAAAATAAAACCAAAGAGGCAGATTAACAGGTTGGTGGAAAATAATGACGAAAGATTTGCCGAAGCAAGTTTTCTTTTGCTTATCGCTTGACTGAATTAATCGTCCTGTAGCCGATTAATTTGTCGTACCTCGAAGAAAAACCACGGTAATAAAGAAAAATCTGATAATCGTTTTCTGTTTCAACATAACTCCCTTCCAGGAGTGTGTCATCGATTTTATTACTGCCATTTTGGATATATACATACTGGTAATCGTAAAATCCTTGTTTTAACAAAAGCGCGGCCTCGTAAAGTTTTGATTCAAAATTCCATTTCATTTTATTTGCCGGCAGACATTGCCAATCGGTTAGTCCACCAAAAACATAGATTTCGCCACCCAATAATGGTTCAGGCATTTGGAGCGAAAAGTGGACAAGTACATAATCCGCCTCAAGGTCCGAATCGGTAACCCTGTCGTTCTTGATCAGGTAGCGTCCGTTCAAATCGCTCTGGTTACTATAATCGCGCTCACGGCGAATCTGATCAGTCAGTAATTCAACGTGATAAATTGGATTGACAAATTCGATGTTTACCACTCCCAAACCGTTCATTCGGATGTTTTTGGTATCAAAATTCCGAAATTCGTTTCCCCCGGGAAAGACATTCTCGCGACTTAAATCGTAACTTAATTGATTGTCCCTGACAAACTGTGGTTTAAGATTTGTCAAACAATTGTCTGACCTGGTATTTTGCGTGACTACAACCTTAACTTCGGTGCGCGGATCCTGCATACTAAAACGTGAATAGTCTACTGTAAAGTCAATCTCCTGGTCCCGACCTTTGTACCCTTCAAACGTTGATTTTTTAATATCTCCACGAATTTCGGTCAATGGTTCTACGATATAAAAGCGGCGCGTAAGTACCGGAGTTGTCCGGTTTCTCTCGTCAAAAACCGATAACAAGTAGTTTCCGGAAATAAGAAAACGGACATTTTCATTCGGAAGCGATAACAAATAGTTGGTATATTTTGAGGTTGTATTAACAGATCCTGCATAATCGGTAACTGGATTTTCGATAAAACCTACCATATATTCCGATTGGACCAATCGTGAAGGGTACCAATCAGCATCGCAATGAGTTATTGTATAAAAAAAGTTTGATACACCATCCGTCATTTCATCAAATTTCAGCAGTAATCGCTGATCGGTACCTAGTTCAAGTTCCGGTTGCGAAAAATCCCAACCTTTCCTGAAAAACTGTACCGATCGGATGTTTTCACGAAAAATCGCGTTTTTCAGAGGCTCGGATGCCTTGCTGACAGCGGTCACATTATTTGTCGACGCAAGAATGAATAGCACCCAAATGAATAACTTAATTTTCAACTTAATAAGGAAAAACAAATTTTTTCTGGTCATATCAATTAGATTAATATTGAGTTACACACCTTAAATGATTGATTTATTTTGCTTTATTCCAAAATAATTGTTTTCGCATAAATTTGGATTAAAGGTTCGAATACCTACTTTTGCCCTCAAAATTAATACCATAAGTCATAATGTCAAAAGTTATCAAGCTAAAGAAAGGATTAGATATTCAGATTAAAGGCGAACCTGTTAATAATCTGGAACATATCGGCATGCCTGAGACCTTTGCCATCAAGCCAGCCGATTTTCAAGGACTCATCCCCAAACTTACTGTTGCGGTCGGGGATAAAGTAAAGGCCGGAACCCCGTTGCTTTTCGACAAATACCACCCAGAAGTTCAGTATGTTTCTCCGGTAAGTGGCGAAGTAACTGCAATTAACAGGGGTGAACGCAGAAGAATATTGGAGGTGGTCGTGAAGGCAGATCGTGGGATCCTTTCAGAAGACTTTCTCAAATCGGATCCGTTGAAGCTAAGCGGTGATGCGATCAAAACAGAATTATTGAAATCAGGCATATGGCCATCGATAAAATCGAGGCCTTTTGGTATAGTTGCCCGTCCGGCAGATCAGCCAAAAGCAATTTTTATCTCATGTTTCGACAGTTCGCCATTGGCACCAGACTATGACTTCATATTTAAAGATGAAGCAAATACCTGGCAAACCGGGATTAACGCATTATCGAAACTAACAACGGGTAAAATTAACCTTGGATTATCTGCAAAGAAGGAGAATAGGATTTTTTTAGAAACCAAAGATGTTGAAATTACTTTGTTTAACGGACCTCATCCAGCCGGAAATGTGGGTATTCAGATTCATGCTGTTTCACCTTTAAACAAAGGTGAGATTGTATGGACTATTCAACCACAAGATGTTATAATGATTGGGCGATTATTTTTAACAGGAAAGTACGATTCTTCAAGGATTGTAGCCCTTTGTGGTTCTGAAGTTAAAGAGCCAAAGTACTTCCAATTCTGGATGGGAGGATCATTGACCGGATTACTTAAAGGGCGGCTCGACAGAAAAAATGCCCGTATCATCAGTGGAAATGTCCTCACAGGTAAAGTTGTAGCTTCCGATGGATTCCTTGGATTTTACGATAGCATAGTCTCGGTTATTCCCGATGGAAATTATTACGAGATGTTCGGATGGGCATTACCAGGTTTTGGTAAATACAGCCCTTCACGCACATTCTTTTCGTGGCTGGGCTCCAAAAAGAAGAAGTATATCCTTGATACCAATACACATGGAGAGGAAAGAGCATTTGTTCTTTCGGATGAATATGAAAAAGTGCTGCCGATGGACATTCTTCCTGTCTATTTGCTAAAAGCTATTCTGGTAAACGATATTGACGCGATGGAACAGCTTGGAATATATGAGGTAATAGAGGAGGACCTTGCCCTTTGTGAATATGTTTGTACATCCAAAATAATGGTTCAATCGGTCCTGCGGAAAGGGATTAATAACATGATCAAGGAGTTGGGTTAGTAACATTCCTTTTACCGAAAATTAAAAACAAATTATTTTCTGATGAAAGTATTAAGAAATTGGTTCGATAAACAAAAACCCCACCTCGAAAAGGGTGGAAAATTCCATATGTTCAAATCTGGATTTGAAGCAATCGAGGTGTTCCTGTTTGTTCCGAATCACACAACGAAACAGGGAACTCATATCCGTGATTATGTAGATCTGAAGCGTACAATGTCAGTTGTGATTGTCGCCTTAATCCCTGCATTGTTGTTCGGAATGTACAACGTAGGTTATCAACACTTTGTTGCTACCGGACAGCAACTTTCCTTCTGGCCCGTCTTCGGATTTGGATTTTTGAAAGTACTTCCTATTATAATCGTTTCGTATGTGGTTGGATTGGGAATCGAAATTGCGGCGGCGCAAATGCGCGGGCACGAGGTAAACGAAGGTTATCTTGTAACAGGAATGCTGATCCCACTGGTGTTGCCGGTTACAACTCCACTTTGGATGGTTGCAATTGCGGTCGCCTTTTCGGTCGTTTTTGCAAAGGAAGTTTTTGGGGGTACAGGAATGAATATATGGAATCCTGCCCTGGTAGCACGAGCATTCCTTTTCTTTGCCTACCCATCGCAAATGTCTGGAGATTCTGTTTGGATCAGCCTGGGTGATAAAGCAATAATAGACGGTTTTTCGGGTGCGACACCACTTTCTCAGGCGGCAGCAGCGGCTGCCAAACCAATCGCTGAGGTGGCGGCCAATCATGGTATTTCTTATTCCCTAATGGATATGTTCTTAGGGTTTATCCCCGGATCAATTGGCGAAACTTCGAAGCTGGCCATTTTAATCGGCGCTGCAATATTGCTCTTTACCCGGATTGGCAGTTGGAAAATTATGCTTTCGACGGTTTTAGGCGGATTATTTATGGGAACAATTCTGAATATTTTCGCAGTAAATTCATATATGGCTGTTCCTGCCTGGCAGCACCTGATGATGGGAGGATTTGCTTTTGGAGCTGTATTCATGGCCACTGATCCTGTTTCCGGCGCACAAACCAATCGGGGGAAATGGATTTACGGATTTCTGATCGGAGTCTTTGGTATTATGATCCGCGTGGTTAATCCGGCTTATCCCGAAGGAATAATGCTCGCAATTCTGATAATGAACATGTTTGCCCCGCTGATCGACTACTATGTTGTTCAGGGAAATATTAAACGCAGGCTGAAACGGGCAATTGTTAAAGCATAAAAACTGAACAATGGATACAAACGGAAATAAATATACGATTATCTACGCTTCTGTAATGGTTGTTGCAGTAGCGGTTATGCTGGCTATTGCTGCAACGCAACTTAAACCCTTTCAGGACGCAAACATCCTCATTGAGAAAAAACAGAACATCCTCAAATCTGTCAATATTGTGGCCGACTCAAAACAAGCCAATGACTTGTTTAGCAATACCATCAAAGAATTATTTATTGTGAACAGCAAGGGTGAAAAGGTTGAAGGTGATGCTTTTAAGGTAGATCTCAAAGTGGAACATTCAAAGCACATCGATCAGCGTAAACTCCCTGTTTATGTAGCAGATATGGGTGAAAAAGGAAAAGTCTATATTATTCCGTTAAGAGGCGCAGGTCTTTGGGGCCCGATATGGGGCTATGTTGCACTCTCTTCGGATATGAACACAATTTACGGTGCCAACTTCGATCATCAGGGTGAAACTCCGGGATTAGGCGCTGAAATTAATACCGAAAAATTTCAAAAGCCTTTTATCGGCAAAACTATTTTTGACCAATCCGGCATTTTTACCTCCGTCATCGTTGCAAAAATTGGTGAGAAATCTGATCCAGCGCACAGTGTCGATGCAATCTCCGGAGGAACAATCACCAGTAAGGGGTTGCAAAAAATGCTTTATGACGATCTGTCAACTTATCAGGAATTTTTTAAAACATTAAAAAAGTAAGATATGAGCGAAGAAGAAGGAATTTTTTCGAAGAAGAACCTCAAGTTGCTCACCAATCCGTTGAGTAATGCAAATCCGATTACAGTACTGGTTCTTGGTATCTGCTCTGCACTTGCCGTAACAGCACAGTTGAAACCCGCAGTGGTAATGTCGCTTTCGGTTACGATAGTAACCGCATTTTCAAATCTGATTGTCTCCTTAATCCGAAATACAATCCCAAACAGGATACGTATTATTGTGCAGTTAGTCGTCGTTGCGGCACTAGTGATTCTTGTCGATCAGGTGCTTAAGGCCTTTGTTTACGATGTAAGCAAGCAGCTTTCTGTATTTGTCGGATTGATTATCACCAATTGTATCTTAATGGGACGTTTGGAAGCATTTGCCCTTGGCAATAAACCGTGGCCTTCATTCCTCGACGGAATAGGTAATGGTGCAGGTTATGGATTAATCCTGGTAACAATTGCATTTTTCCGGGAACTCCTGGGTTCGGGATCACTTTGGGGCTACAAACTTATTCCCGAAAGCTGGTACATTGCCAACGGCGGCTGGTATTCCAACAATGGAATGATGATTCTTCCGCCAATGGCGTTGATCATAGTAGGTGTGATCATCTGGATTCAACGGAGCAGAAAGCCAGAATTAATTGAGGATTAATTACTAAAAGAAAAAAAATCAGGATATGGAAAATTATCTAAATATATTTATCAGGTCGGTCTTTCTGGAAAATATGGTTTTTGCCTTTTTTATCGGAATGTGCTCCTATCTTGCCGTTTCAAAATCGGTTAAAACAGCCACCGGACTTGGGGTAGCCGTCATATTTGTTCAGGTGATCACAGTACCCGTAAATTACCTGCTCGAGAATTATTTGCTAAAAGAAGGCGCTTTAAAATGGCTTGGTGAAGGTTATGCCGATGTTGACCTAAGTTTTTTGAGTTTCATCATGTTTATTGCAGTAATTGCAGCAATGGTTCAGTTGGTCGAGATGATTGTTGAGAAATTTGCCCCCGAATTATACAACAGCCTGGGTATCTTTCTTCCGTTGATTGCCGTTAACTGTGCTATTCTGGCAGGTTCGCTGTTTATGCAACAGAAAGAGTTTATCAATATTGGCGAAGCAACCGTTTATGGAATAGGTTCAGGATCAGGTTGGTGCATCGCAATTATTTCGATTGCTGCCATTCGTGAAAAACTCAGGTATTCAAATGTACCTGCCCCTTTACGTGGACTCGGAATCTCATTTATCATTACCGGCCTTATGGGATTGGCATTTATGGGCTTTATGGGTATTAAATTGTAACGTTCCGAAAGGAATCACCGTGTAAATTTTATAGAATAATGGTCATATTAGCATCAACAACCACAATATTGGTCGCCGGAGTCGTGATCTTCCTGCTGATCACCCTGCTTCTGGTGGGAATTCTGCTTTACGTGAAGACGAAACTTACCCCGGAAGGGTCGGTTGAAATCGATATTAATGACGGAAAACTCACCCTTGATGTTGAACCGGGCAGCAGCCTGCTCTCGACTCTTGGAAATAACAAAGTATTTCTTCCTTCAGCATGTGGTGGTAAAGGGACTTGCGGAATGTGCCGCTGCCAGGTAAATTCAGGTGCAGGAACTATCCTTTCTACAGAAACAGGATTCTTCAATCGTAAAGAACAAGCAGATAACTGGAGGCTTGCCTGTCAGATCAAGGTGAGGGAAACCATCAAAATGCATGTGAAACCGGAGATTCTGGGAATCAGAAAATGGGAATGCACCGTTGCTTCAAATGAAAATGTGGCAACCTTCATCAAGGAATTTATTGTCAATCTGCCAAAAGGCGAAATCCTTGAGTTCAAATCAGGCGGATACATCCAGATAGATGTTCCTGAATGTGAAGTTGATTTCAAGGATTTCAATATTGGCGAGAAATTCCGCACTGAATGGGAAAAGAACAAGATGTTTGACCTGAAAATGAAGAATCCCGAACCAACATTCCGGGCTTATTCGATGGCCAACCATCCGGCAGAAGGGAATATTGTGATGCTCAATATCCGTATTGCAACCCCACCATTCGATCGCGTCAATGGTGGTTTTATGAAATTGAATCCGGGCATTTGCTCTTCTTACATCTATTTGCTTAAACCAGGCGATAAAATCACCATCTCAGGCCCTTACGGTGAATTCTTCCTCAAAGACAACGACAACGAAATGATGTTTATTGGCGGTGGCGCAGGGATGGCTCCAATGCGCTCGCACCTGTTCCACATCTTCAAAACTTTAAAAGAACGCAATAAAAAAATAACATTCTGGTATGGTGCCCGTTCATTGAGCGAGGTCTTCTATTTCGAAGAATTCACGGCCATCGCAAAAGAATTTCCAAATTTCACCTTTAACCTGGCGCTTTCGGATCCAAAACCTGAAGATAACTGGACTGGAATGAAAGGGTTTATCCATCAGGTGATTTACGATAATTACCTCCGCTTGCACAAGGAGCCCGAAGAGATTAATTATTACATGTGCGGTCCGCCGATGATGAATACTGCCGTTTCAAAAATGCTCTATGACTTAGGTGTTCCTGACGAAAATATTGCTTACGATGACTTCGGAGGATAGACTGTATTGGAAAGAGAGAGATATTGAGCTATTGTGAAATTGCAGAAATTCAATTTATTACATTTGTACAAAAGGTTTTCCAATGAAAAAACTCATCATCGTTTTAATATCTGTATTTATCCCCTTTACCTTTCTATTTGCCCAGGGCAATCTCAATCAAACTGATGCAAACGGGCATAAACAGGGTCATTGGATTGGCAGATATGCCAGCGGGACAATCCGTTATGAAGGTTCGTTTAGTAACGATAAACCGGTAGGCGAATGGAAACGGTTTCATGAAAACGGTAAAATCAAAGCTCAATTACGACATTTCCCAAACTCCGACAAAGCATCAGCAGAACTTTTCGACATCAACGGAGTTCGCTATGCAAAAGGGATTTACATAGGTGTAGCAAAAGACAGTACCTGGAATTATTATAACAACACCCGGTTAGTTGGACAGGAAAACTACACCAATGGTAGCAAAAATGGCAGATCACTCACCTTTTTTGAAGATGGTACTCCCGCGACGGAATCAAACTGGGTCAATGGATTACAAAACGGGATAAGCCGGAGTTTTTATTCATCCGGAAAAAAGAAAACTGAAACCATGTTTCAACAAGGTAAACGCCAGGGATTGAGTCAGGTTTATTATGAATCGGGGCAGTGCCAGATTAACGGTCAATATGTCAACGACCAATCGGACGGAGCATGGAAGTTCATGGATGAAAACGGTAAAGTAAAGTACGAATTGAAGTACAAAGCGGGCGTTCTGCTTAATCCTGAAGTAATTGATAGCATTCAGGCTGATGAGTTTAAAGCATTCGACCGGGCAAAAGGAAAATTAAAAGATCCACAGGATTTTAATCAAAGGCCCGAAGAATACCTCCGAAATTAGCGTTTCGATCTGTCAATTCTGGTCGTATTGTGGTAATAGCTGATTACAAGTGCCACAACCTGGTTGTAATTCTTAACGCCTTCTTCAATATTGTTGGTTTTCAAATAGGCATTATTCGCCGCGGTTTGCACCTTGTCGAGCGTATAGTTCCGCAATCCCTGCCAATGTCTGCGTTGAAACCTTAAATCCATGATTACAAGTTTATCTATTTTTCGGATATAATCCTTAACATCTTTCATTTGAGATGCATCCGATAAAAAGTAAACCAACAGATTTACATATCCTGAATATTTTAAACGCTGGTCATCGGATGTCATACATACTACAAAGGCAGCAAGGTTAGCCTCTGCTTCGTTGGTAATTCCAAACTGGTGTGCTTTCTCGTGCGCAAGTACAAAAGGATATTCCATGGGTAGCAGGTAATAATTCAAATGAATCTCATTGAAAAATGGACCGAAATAGCCACTCACGCCTGATTTTGCGAAAAACGAACTGAAAATCATTGTTTTAGGTCGTCGGGAGCCATTCGGATAATTGATCCCGATCGCTTTGCTGTTTTTTCTGTAAGAATCCTCAACTGCCTTATCAATTGTTGGATAATCGGAAGGAGCAACAGAAACATAGCTTGAATTGGTATGGGAAATAATTGAATCGAGGGTAGATCGGAACACTGCTTCGTCAGGTTTTTGTTTTTCCCAGCTTACCCGCGTTTCAATCCTGGGCCTGAAATAGTTAAAGCCCCATACGAAGTAGAAAAAAACATAGAGAAGCGCAGTCGATTGCAAAATCCTCAAAGCAAACCATTTCCATTTCACTTTTCTGAAAATAGCCAGAACCAGTCCTGCAACCAACAGCACAATCGTCATTGTCCAAAACAGATCCCATAAAGAAAATGGAACCAGGTTGCTCAACCCTGAGACTATTTTTGCAATGAAAGGATAAATCCCAGTTGAATAGTAAAGATCGACAAATCGTGAGTTGTGAACAGCATATCTGACACTTATGAATACAAGTAGTGCAAGGATAAATGGCCATGCAAGGAGAATAATCTTCCGTATATCGTTCTTCGACATGCTTATATTTATCTTTTTCATACTTTCGCTATCACTGAATCTGTTCAACCAATACCCTAAACAAAGAAAATAAGGGTAAACCGGTATAATATTTGTCTGTAAAACTACGAAATGAATACCAATGTTTAACTTTGGAGATGATGAATGAGCGACTTAAATTATCGGAGCTAAACGGACTTGTCAAAAAGGCGATAGGTGAGGCATTCACTGCACCAGTTTGGGTGATCGGCGAAATCTCCGAATTAAAAACGAACCGGAGCGGACATTGCTATCTCAACCTGATCGAAAAAGAGGAGAATGGTGATGCCATTGTGGCACAGGCAAGGGCTACCATCTGGTCGTATACCTTCAGGATGTTGCGTCCTTATTTTGAGTCGACAACAGGGCAGCAGTTGACCGAGGGGCTAAAAGTATTGGTGAGTGTCTCGGTGGAGTTTCATGAATTATATGGCTATAGTCTGAACATTCGGGATATTGATCCGACTTATACATTGGGCGATATGGCAAGGCGGCGACGTGAAATTATCACCCGTTTGGAATCCGAAGGTGTTGCTGAAATGAATAAAGAGTTGGAACTCCCGCTTGTTCCTCAAAAAATAGCCATCATTTCTTCGCCCACAGCAGCTGGATATCAGGATTTTATCGATCAGTTAATCAATAATCCGGCAGGTTATCATTTCGTTCTGAAACTTTTCCCCGCCGTTATGCAGGGAAATCAGGCTGAAACCTCTATAATTGAGGCATTGGAGCAGATTTTTCTGTACGAAAATTTTTTCGACGCGGTAGTAATTATACGTGGTGGTGGTTCGCAGGCAGATCTTAGCTGCTTCGATAATTATAACCTTGCCTATTATATCACCCAGTTTCCTTTGCCAGTGATTACCGGGATAGGCCACGAGAAAGACGATTCAATTGTCGATCTGGTTGCACATACACGGCTTAAAACACCAACAGCAGTTGCAGAGTTTCTTATCAGCGGAGTAGCTCAGTTCGATCAGCGTCTTGATGAATTGAAAAACAGCTTCACCGGATTTATCACTGGCTTATTAGCCGAATCAAAAGATGATATTGAGCAAATTACGAGGATGATAGCTCCTTTAACAAATGAAAAGATTTCGAAAGCTAACAATCTTCTTAATCAAACTATTTGGAAATTAGACAGGTCTGTTAAAAGATTAATACAAAACCGTAATAATCAATTAATACGGAAAGAAGAAACGGTAAGGTATGAATTCAAAAATTTTGCCCGTTTACAATTAAGAATTCTTGAAAGAACGACAAGAACACTATCCGGTACCCTTCGGCAAATAGCAATTGCTAACCGGGGCCATCTAATCCTTAAGATGCAAAGATCTGAAGCACTGTTTAGAGGGGCACTATCCGATAACAGACATTATCTTGATCTTTCATTGCAAATGGCGCGACTTACCGATCCGAACAAAATTCTTGCACGCGGTTACTCAATAACAACCTATAATGGACATGCTTTAAAAGATGTCAATATGATTGATAGTTTAGCGCAAATCGAAACAAGACTTTATAATGGTCAAATAATCAGTGAAGTAAAAATAATTAAAAAAAATAGCTAAAATGAATGTGAGCAAAAAAAATGTTTCGTATAAGGAAGCCATCATCGAAATTGAAGGAATACTAAGGCAGCTAGAGAACAATGAGTTAGATGTAGACGAACTTTCCGAAAAAGTTAAACGAGTATCTCAATTGGTTACTTTGTGCAAAGAGAAACTCCACAATACCGAACAAGAGATTGATAAAATACTGAAAGAGATGGACAACAAATAAATGTAGGATTAGAATCTGACTTTTCACCATTTACATTCGGCTGTTTAGTAATTATTTAAGTGTGATACAACTTGATTATGAGTAATTTATTTAATAAATGTTATTAATATGAAATTTCTATCAAAAATCATGTTATTCTATTTATAAATATTGTAGTTTTATCGTTCATAATAATTGAAACAATATATCACAATGGCCGAATCAAAAATTGATTTTTCGTTTGACAATATTCACTTTTCTTGTGAAGGTGAAAAAGATTGGGTGGGAACCCAATTGAATCAGATACTTAATCGTATCCCGGGTCTGAATAAACCCGATTCATATACAAAATCCGAAAAAGTTAAAAATTCTTCAACTCAAATTTTGGCGGAAGACGATTTGATATCAGAAAACACGGTCGCCGGGGATAAAGAGAAGATCAAACGCGGACGCAAACCCAAAGTTGCTGATGAGCTAATGGTTGAAGAACCATCAGGGGATCCGCTGTTTGAGTTTTTGAAAGAAAAAAATGCAGATAAGAATCAGGTCAAAAAATTTCTTGCTACTGCTGTTTACATGCATTCTCAGGGCGGTGAAAAATTTTCCACGCCGATGGTTTCTAGGGCATTAAAAGCATCTCATATCGAGAAACTTATTAATGCAAGTGACTGTCTTAACAAAAATGAGAAAAAAGGATTTTGCATCAAAGATGAAAAGGAATTTATTCTTACCGATACGGGTATCCGTTCTATACTCGGAGATATAGAATAATAAAAAAACCCGCGCTCTCAGCGGGTTTTTTATTATAAATGTTCACACCATCTCTCCATTACTTCGTCCTTCCTTAAAAACCTATATTAACACTAAGTATAAAATTAGTGCCTGCCTGCGGAAAATATCCATCCATCTTGTTTCTCTTCCCTTCGTAAAGATAGGAATAGACCCAGGCATTGCTTTCATATTCTTTATTGAAAATATTATTCACCAACAGATTAAATTTTACCTCACTAAATAGGTTTTGCTTTAATGTATAACCTAATTTCAGGTTGCTGACAAAATAGGCATCAATTTTTCTGTCGTTGCTGGCTGTATTATCGATGAATTGCTTTCCGACATAGTTAGAAAGAAAGCTGATTTCAAGTCTGCCGGATGGTTTATAAGAGAGAACACTGTTAGCTGTCAGTTGAGGAGCAAATGCAAGATCGGTTTTCCTGATTATGTTTGTTTTCAATCCGCCATTATCCCAATCTTCTACATATTCAGTGAAATCGTTGATCTTATTCCGGCTGATCGTTGCATTCACATTCCAGTTAAAATTCTTTAAGAATTTCACTCCTGCCATCAGTTCAATCCCTGCACGATAGCTTTTATCAACATTGGTCATTATTGCGGCTCCGACATCATTGATCTGACCAGTAAGAATCAACTGATTATTGTAATGCATATAATACAGATTTGTTCCCAGCATCACATTCGTCGACCTGAAGGTATATCCCAATTCAAAATCATCTAATGTTTCAAAGGTTGGTTGCTTTCCCGACGGATTGGCATCTACAAAATTGTCACGGTTTGGCTCCCGGTTTGCACGACCAAAACTCAGGTGTGCTTCCTGGTTTAGCGCCGGCACATAAAACAGACCCACCTTGGGATTGAAGAAGTTATACTTATGATTTTGAGTAATATTGCGCAGATCAGCATCAATCCCATCTATTTCATAATTGATATACCGGTACTGAAGATCGGCAGTTGCATTCAGTTTTTCAGAAAGCTGAACATTGTAACGCGCATAAATATTGTAATCCTTTTTTAGCCCGCTGCCCCTGTACCATTCATGATTATATTTTGAATTGCCGGTAATTTTTGCCCAGATTACTTTCCCGAAATGATGCCCGTCATAAATATTCGCGCCACCTCCAAAATTCAGGGAGTTAATCCCCTTTTTATAATTTAAGGAAAATACGATCCCATAAAAATCATTGTCAAGCCATTTGCGCCTGATCAAATCTGTTGTCTCAACCGTGGTGCCATTTATCACCGGCGGTACTAGTTGATAATCCGTAAATTTCTGATCTGTTTCATATTGCTCGTAGTAACCACGGCCATATGTATAAAATACTGCTGCATTCAGGTTCAGAAAAGGATTTAATTTGTGCGAAAAGTGAAGCTGATAATGATCCTGTTGATAATGATCAACCTGATTTTCGTAAGTATATAAGTTATAGGTTCTGCTGTTCGAATGAATCATGTTTTGTGTTTGTTCATGTGTGTAAAGTCCATGATCTTCATACTGCTGCATTCCTGCAAGATCGTTATTGAGTCTCACCGACGGAACGCCATTCCATGCCTGATAAGTCTCTTCAAATCCGGAAAAGATCGTCACTTTCAAAATTGTATTCGCAGTAAAATATCCTCCTGAAATAAAAAATGATTTCAGATCAGATGCGCCGCGGTCAATAAAACCTGAGGAAGTGATTTTAGAGAGTGAAGCATCAACCGCAAATTTACCGTTGACGAGTCCAGTTCCGGCGGTAAGGTTGTTTCGGAAAGTGCTGAATGATCCGGCAGATGAACTGTAACTGGCATTCGCCTTTGGATTTAATTTGCTGGTTTGTAGGTCGATTGTTGCACCGAAAGCGCCTGCACCATTTGTCGAATTTCCAACACCTCTTTGCACCTGGATATTCTCGGTTGAAGTAGCAAGGTCGGGAATGTCAACAAAGTAAGTACTGTGCGATTCTGCATCTGACATCGGAATTCCATTTGTTGTAACATTGATCCTGTTCAGATCGGTTCCCCTTATCCTGAAACTCGTATAACCCATTCCATTCCCGGCATCCGAAGTTGCTACAAATGAAGGCGTATAATTTAGCAAATAGGGAATGTCCTGTCCAAGATTTGATTTTTGAATGTCTTCTTTCCCAATTGTAGTGTAGGCCACAGGCGATTTCTGTCCGGCACGTGAGGCAGAGACAAGCACTTCCTCTGTCAATACACTGGTTGGCTCTAATACAATATTTAGATTTTCAGAATTGTTAAGAATCAGATCTTTACTGAAGTTATGATACCCGATAAAGGTAACGAAGACTGTATATTTGCCTTTTCGGAGGTTTGAAAATTTAAACTCCCCTTTCGATCCTGCAGTGGTTCCGTTAAAAGTGTTGCCCAGTACTATATTTGCACCAACCAACGACTCACCCTTTTCATCTTTAACAACTCCTGTCAGCGACAATTGCGCGAAAACCATCACCGCAAGCAGCTGAAATGCAATAAATAATCCAATTCGTTTCATTCTTAAATACTTAAAATGGTTAATAAATAACCAATGAGGCAGGTAATTCCTGATCGCCATCCCTGCACCGGCATTATCCGGATCAGGTTCGGTGGGTATGATCTCAGCCCGTAATCTTAAGGCACCCCATTGCGTAATCCAATTCAAAAATGAATGCTTCGAAAAAAAACATACTTTTTTTGAAGCGGGAAACTTTAGGGGGTACTATTTAAAAAGAATTGAATTTTTCATTTTCCCTTTCCGGCATTATCCGGACAGGTTCGATGGGTTTGATCTCAGCCCGTTTTTTTCAGGCACCCCTTATAATTTCGGCGACAAAGCTAAGTGAAAAAAGTGAAAAAAGCACAATATATATTTAAAACTCCGCAAAAAATGAAATAAAGAGAATTAGATTACGCGAAACCGCAAATCATTTCGTTGTAGTTTGGCAAGCGCTCATGCCAATTAAATAGATGGTTACCAGGATTATATTGGTTTATTCCAGGGACTTTAAAATCTCAGACACTTTTTCTTTTAGATCAGGCAAATCAGTTTTTATAATCTCCCACACTAAACTTAAATCGGCCCCAAAATACTCATGAACAAAAATATTTCGCATACCTACTATTTGAGACCACTCAATCCCTGAAAACTCTGCCTTAACCTCTTCAGACACATGATTACTTGCTTCTCCGATGATTTCCAATTGTTTGATGCATGCAAATCTCATCATCGAATCTTGCATAAATATTTCAAAATCAGCGGAGATTAAATATTTTTCAATTTCTTCAATTGCATCAAAAATATGTTGCAGCCTTACTTTATCTCCTACCTTACCGCGCATAAATCAATTGCTTTTCGCTATCAACCAATGGTTTAATGTATTTTGAAAGGCCATTTGCAGAAACTAAATCTACATTTGTGTTTAATAGCTTTTCAAGGTCTATTTTCATTTGGATAAACTGTAATCCAATCCGTTGAGAATAATCGAGATCAACCAGAATGTCAATATCGCTTTGATTATCTGCCTCTCCCCGAACATAAGAACCAAATAAATAGGCTTTCAAAACCGGACGAGTTTGGAAATATCCTTTAATAGTTTCTAATTTGTTTTTATCTAGTATCATAAAACAAATATACAAATATAAAAGTGATTCTTTCATAAATCCAAAGTCGATGAAATTTCTCAGGAAATTTCGCGACTGTTCCTTAAATTGATTTAGTTTATCGCCGGCAATCCAACTTAATATTTGATCTGCGGATGGAATTTCGACATTAGTTAGGTAATAATCGGCTTTAAGAAATTCACATGAGGCAATACCGGCATCAATTATTTCTCCGTCTTTGCCAATTCAGAAAACTCAAGTTTTTGTTTTGAATCCTTTAAAGTAAATCGTTTAAATTCTGTTCATAATCAATGAATTCTAAGAAAACACCTGGATGTATTCTTTCTTCAATGTTCCTTAACTTGTCGGGAACAGAACCTAAAATACTTTTGATTTTATAGTTGTAGATATCATTCTGTTATTGCGTTTTGTAAAACTAATCAGGGTTGCAGGTTATTGAGCTTTTGTCTTAAATCCTCTTTGACCATAACTTCCCATTCTTCTCTCAGCATACTTAAAACGATGCTGTCGCGCCTTTTGCCATCGGGTCGAAGACCAGTACTTCGCAAAATCCCTTCAGCCTGGCAGCCAATACTTTTCATCGCAGCGATGCTTCTTTTATTCTCACTGTCAGCCCGAAACTCAACCCTTTCCATACCCATTTTTTCGAACGCGTATTCCAACAATAAAAACTTACAGTGCTTGTTTAATCCTGTTCCCTGGAATTGTTTGCCATACCAGGTATATCCCAATTGCAAACATCTATTAGCCAATTGAATGTCGTAAAACCGCGTGCATCCGGCGTAATCTTTGGTAAGTTTATCGAAAACAATAAAAGGATATTCTTTTTTCGCTTCCCGTGCGTCAACTGCCTGGTTCAGATATTTTTTTAATCCATGTTCATTTGAAGCCTGTATCAAAGAATATTGCCATAACTCGGGTTCAGTCAGCGAAAATCTTAAAAGATTTTCAAAGTCAGTGTTTTCCAATGGACGAAGTATAACCCGCTTGTCTTCTAAAATTATTTTTTTAGTGAATTCAAAAATTGGTGTGTTAGTTGTTTTCATTTTCTATGGAGGAATAAATTGGTTAAAATACTTTTTTTGTAAATTCAAGGATTAATCATGAGCAAAAATAAGATGCTTCTTTTCATTTTCTTTGATTTAGGTTTATTAAATGGCTATTATCAAATCTGTAAGATCAAAATCATCGTTTCACCTTTCGTGTGTAAACTTACATAATTTGTAATCATTCAAGAGCATTAAACCCTGGCATATTTTATGGAATAATCTGCCGATATAGATGTTCTTATCATTCGAAGACTCCATACGCTGGTTTTCTATAGTATTATATGATGAAACTTGATATCTCCGGTATTATATGATGAAACTTGATATCTTCGTAGCAGTTTCAAACTTAAATCATGTCTGATGTTTCATTTGTATATCACACTGGCTTATATTCTTCCTAATATTTATGTCTTTTTCCGTATCCGGCATCTTTTTATCAGCAAGGCTTACAGGCGCTTGTATATACTTATTTATTTGTTGTTATTTGCCTTTTATCCCCTTGTTGGGCGGCAGAGTGCCAGCGAAATGGGTGCAGTTATAAAAGCGCTTACCACCTTCTCGGGCTATATTCTCCCCTTTTATCTCTACCTCTTCCTTTCGGTACTTCTTTTCGACTTGTTTCTGTTGCTCAATCTGAAAGCCAGAATTCTTTCTGCCGAAACACGGAGAAGTTTTTCTTTCCGTGTTATTATCCTCTCAACAATGACCCTGTTGTCCGTGGGTGTAGTGGTCGCCGGTGCCATCAACCTGAATACCATCCGTGTATCGAAATATCAGATTGAGATTCCACGAAAGAATGCCGTTAATGATCACTTGCGGATTGCATTTGTTGCAGACTTTCATATTCAGCAGAATACAAGTATCGGTTTCGTTGAACAGTTTGTAAGCAAAGTGAATGCTTTAAAGCCTGATCTCTTGCTCTATGGTGGTGATATTGTTGAAGGCGACGGGGAAAACGAAACCACCGAAGCTGTTGAAGCTTCTCTTCGGAAAATAGTTGCGAAGTATGGCACCTATGGAGTAGTAGGTAATCATGAGTTTTACGGCGGGCAACAACAAGGCAGCTTCTTCCGAAGAGCCGGAATAACACTTCTTTGCGATTCTATCGTAAAGATTGATAGTTCTTTTTATTTGGCAGGAAGGTACGACCAACACTTTGGCCGGCGTAAAAACGTAAATGAACTTTTGCGGAGCATTACCACTGATTTGCCGGTCATTCTGATGGATCATAGGCCTACAGAAATTCAGGAAGTTAGCCAGACTGCCACGGCTGTGCAGTTTTCGGGTCACACGCATAACGGACAGCTTTTCCCACTTAATTTTATAATAAACAGTATGTATAAATTGAGTTGGGGGTACCGGAAAATAAGAGATACGCATTTTTTTGTGACGAGCGGTTTGCGGTTATGGGGCCCACCGGTTAAAACTTCCGGAAAATCGGAAGTCATGCTGGTAGATATCAATTTTAAATAAGCAGAAGCATTAGTGGTCCTGACAAAGGAGCCGTTCAGCAACTAGGACAATAACTAAAAGTCTATTACATTTGTAGTGGAACTAATACCTGATAGTATGAGTAAGTTTGATGATGTAGCACGGACCTGGGACGAGAATCCTGTTCATATGGACCGTTCGATCTCGATTGCAGCAAAAATGGAGGAGATGTTGCCGCTTAATAATCAAATGAAAGCGCTTGAATATGGGGCTGGAACTGGCATTTTAAGTTTTCTCCTTCGCCAAAAACTTGGTTCTGTTACGATGATGGACAACTCGTCGGAGATGGTTAAAGTGATGGAAGAGAAGGTTTCATACTTAAAAGCAAATAACCTGTTTCCGTGTTGTTTTAATCTTGAGCATGGGTCTTTTGATCACTCATTTGACCTGGTTTTTAACCAAATGGTCCTGCACCATATTGCTGATATCCATTCAATATTCGTTATGTTCGGTAATATGATATTGCCCGGTGGATTTCTGGTCATAGCTGATCTTTACTCCGAAGATGGTTCTTTTCATGGCGACGGTTTTGATGGTCACCTTGGTTTTGATCCGGATGAACTCAAAGTTATGCTTCTTGAGGTTGGGTTCAGGAACATCGTTTTTGAATTTTGTTATTCAATGCAAAGAATTTTGGCTGATGGTACTTCTAAAGCGTTTCCGATTTTTCTGATTGTCGCTTCAAAATGAAAGTCGTTATACTGATCGACAACAATCCCGACCCTGAGGGGAAATTTATCACCGAACACGGCATCAGTATCTATTTCGAAGCCGATGGTTTAAAATGGTTGTTCGATGTAGGTGCGTCACCCAATTTCGGAATTAATGCCCGCCGACTGGGGATTAATTTGAAGGAGATTGATTACCTGGTCCTTTCACATACACATCGTGACCACACGGGTGGCCTGGAGTATTTTCTGCGGAAAAATAAAAAAGCGCAGGTCATCATGGCTCCTTTAAGCCGTGGTCAGTTGTTTGTTTCGTACCGAAAAGAAATACATCACGATATTACAATCAATCAACAGGTTGTAAAAGATTTTGAAGACCGGTTTATCTTTGCCGACCGAGATCTCAGCCTTTCACCGAATGTTGTTTTAATCCGGAACATTCCAAAAGTTGATCCTCTTCCTAAAGCCAACAGTTTACTTTTCCAGACGGATGGTGAGGTGGAACGAATGGACGATTTCAGGCATGAGATCGCATTGGTGGTCAGAGTGGCCGAAGGTATCGTTCTCTTTTCGGGTTGTTCACATCACGGTTTATTAAACATTTTAAGAGCTGCTACCCGGATTTTTAATGGAGAGAATGTCATCGCCGCCATCGGTGGAACCCACCTGCCCGACAACGATTGGTACAGTGAGTTTGAAACGCCGGAAGAGATCACAGATATCGCAAATACGATTGTCAGGCAATACCCCGCAATGAAACTGATAACCGGTCACTGCACGGGGCACCAGGCACAGCAATTGTTTTCGACAATTCTTACCCATCGGTTTGAACTTTTCTACAGCGGAGCAAGTTATATCTTCGACGTGGAGTTAATGTGACAATTCTCCTGTTGAATTTGACCATTTTCATAGGTTTTAGGTAATTATTGCGGAAAGTATTTTGATGAAATTAATGTATTCCAATGACAGATAGCCTTTCTATAGCTGATTCTGCTTTTCGCCAAAAGGCAGAAGAGATATTAAAAAAGAAACCAATAAAAACGGCCTCCCAACTTACTGAAGCCGGGATGCTTAATATTATTCACGAGCTTGAGGTTCATCAGATTGAGCTTGAATTACAGAACGAAGAGCTTAGTCGTTTACTGGCCAACGCAAAAGATGTCACCAAACTCCACGGTTTAGCACCTTCTGCTTATACTCCGCCATCCTTAAAAGCCGAAAGTATTGATATAGCCGGAAACATGCATGAAAAGGAGGTATTGGAGAAATCCATGTCCTTCATGGAATCAACCCTCGAATCAATTCATAACGGTATTCTTGTGGTTAGTAATGAAGGAACGGTCATCAAAACCAATTCAAAGTTCGCGGAAATGTGGCATATCCCGGAGGATATTATTTCTTCGTCGGATGACCAAAAATTATTGGACTATATTTTAACCCAACTGACAGATCCGGAAGGTTTTATTGCAAAGGTCATGGAAATGTATTCGAGTCCTGCAGAGGAGAGTGCCGATTCGATACACTTCAAAGATGGCCGTGTCTTCGAGCGCATTTCGAAACCCTTGAACATTGGTGGCTTACCAAAAGGGCGGATATGGTCTTTCCTTGATATTGCAGAGCGGGTTCATGCAGAGCAGGCATTTCACGAAAGTGAGGCACTTTACCGGAATTTGGTTTTAAGGCTGCCCGATGGTATTTATAAAAGCACTCACGAAGGAAAGTTTCTCGATGTTAATCCGGCCATGGTTTCAATGCTGGGTTATGACAGTAAAGAAGATCTGATGTCGATTGATATAAATACACAATTGTATTTTGAGCCAACCGATCGCGAAAGCCTGATATTGCAGGAAAAACTTGAAGAAACAGGTGTTTACCGCCTCAGAAAGAAAAATGGTTCCGGCATCTGGGTCGAAGATAAAGGATGGTATAATCTTGATGAAGATGGGAATATTCTTTCGCATGAAGGAATTATGAGGGATATTACCGAACGCAAGCACGCGGAAGAATTATTGCAATATAGCGAGGAACGATACCGTACACTTGTTGACAATCTTGGAGAAGGAGTCGGCTTCGTAGATGCAAACGACCGGTTTGAATTTGCCAATATTGCGGCCGAAGAGATCTTTGGCGTGGAACCTGGCGGATTGGTGGGAATGAATCTTAATCAGTTTGTTACTGAAGAGCAGTTTAAGTTGGTTCAGAAGGAGACTGCACTTAGGGTCAATGGAATTAAAAGCGTTTATGAACTCGATATACTGCGCCCAAACAACGAACAGCGTACCATTATCATCACAGGCGTTCCCCAATTCGACAAAAGAGGTGGTTTTGAAGGTACCTATGGCGTTTTTCGCGACATCACCAAACGTAAGCACGCAGAGAAGGCATTGAGTCATGAGCAATACCTCTTACATACGCTTTTAAACAATATTCCTGACCATATCTACTTTAAAGATTGCGAAAGCCGGTTCATCAGAATCAACAATGCTCATGCAAAATTATTCGGTTTAAGTGACCCTGAGCAGGCGGTTGGCAAGACTGACTTCGACTTTTTCACAAGTGAGCACGCCCATCAGGCATACGAGGATGAACAGGAAATTATTAGGACCGGTCAACCGATCCGTAAGGAGGAGAAGGAAACGTGGGAGGATCTTCCTGGTTCGTGGGTTTTGACAACAAAAATGCCACTGTTTGATACTGACAAAAAAATCATTGGTACATTCGGCATCTCCATGAACATTGATGCACGTAAAAAAGCGGAGGAAGAAATCCAGCTTAAAAATGAGGAGCTTCACAGAATCAATGTCGAAAAGGACAAATTTTTCTCCATTATTGCCCACGACCTGCGAAGCCCGTTCAATGGCTTCTTAGGATTAACTGAGATAATGGTTGAAGAATTACCGACCATGACCATGGATGAAATCCGAAAGATTGCCTTGATGATGCGAACATCCGCCACCAATCTTTTCAGTTTACTCGGGAACCTGCTGGAATGGTCACGTATGCAAAGAGGCTTAACCACTTTGTCGTGCGAATCGTTTTTATTAATGCCGAAAATTTCGGAAAGTATGGTTTTCGTTATGGAAGGCGCTAATAACAAGAGCATTGAGGTCTGTTACAATGTGTCTGATGATTTGGTGGTTTATGCCGATAGGAATATGGTAGGCGGGATGATTCGGAATTTGGTGTCGAATGCGGTGAAATTCACACCGAGGAAAGGAAACATTACAATTTCAGCTAAGACAATTGAAGATAGCTTTGTTGAAATTTCTGTAAAAGATAGTGGCATTGGCATGGATAAGGAAATGGTCGATCATCTTTTTATCCTCGATGTAAATACAAGCCGTAACGGAACTGAGGGTGAATGCAGTACAGGTTTGGGTTTAATTCTTTGCAAGGATTTTGTCGAAAAACACGGAGGAAAATTGTGGGTCGAGAGCGAAGAGGGAAAGGGCAGTACCTTTCGGTTTACGCTGCCAGCCAGAATGAAACACTGACAGGCAAAAACATCCAATAGAACATTAGAATCTGTAACAGCTATTCTATCCGGCGAAAGATTCTGTTTGGCAATTAAAAAATAAATTATTGCATCAGAACGAATGAAGCGTGTAGCGGATTAATTAAGTTCATTTCATTATTGCCACGTTGCTAATAGGGGTAAAGCGCAAAAAAACCTAATTAATCAGGTGATATGGATGAATTTAAAATGCCAATAACAAAACAGCCGGTAAAATAAAAGATGATGGTTTATTGTGCAACTTATTAATTTTTTATCTAACTTTCCAGAGTATAATTTTTGAAAAAGAGTGAAATTTCCAGGAATATTTTTACATAAATGCGCCATTCGGATGAATATCATTTAGAAGTGGTAGCACTTTGAAGATCTAAATACGCTTTTCAGGTTTAAATGATAAAATGGGAGTTCATTGGAACCACGAATTAACAAATCAATCTTCTCATGAAAAAGGAGAATATAGAGGAAGCCGCAACATCACTTCGTGAAAAGGCTGAACTGTTGATGAAAAGAAAACCATCGGAAAGTATTCATCAACTTTCAGAATTTGAGGCGATGAAGCTTATGCACGAGCTCGAGGTGTATCAGATTGAACTGGAATTACAGAATGAAGAACTTGTAATTGCCAAAGAAAAAGCAGCAGAATTAGCGACCGAGAAATATGCAGAATTATACGATTTTGCACCATCGGGCTATTTTTCACTTTCAAAGACTGGCGATATCATTGAACTGAACCTTTGCGGATCACAAATGCTTGGCAAAGAACGATCACTGTTAAAAAAAAGGAGGTTTGGCTTTTTTGTTTCCGACGATACCAAACCTATCTTTCACTCATTTCTCGATAAACTTTTTAGCAGTAAAATCAAAGAAACCTGCGAACTGACCCTTTGGGCCGAAGGCAACGCTCCAATTTATGCTCATCTTACCGGCATCATTACCGACAATGGATCACAATGCCTTGTGATTGCCGTTGATATTACCGAAATCACATTGGCAAAAAAAGCGCTCCTGGAACGTGAGCGATTTTTAAAAGACACACAGATGATTGCCAGGCTAGGTACCTATTCTGTTGATTTGATGCATGGGAAATGGCATAGTTCAGAGGTTCTTGATATCATTTTTGGGATTGATGACGATTTTGACAAATCGGTTGAAGGATGGGTGTCAATCATTCATCCCGAATACCAGGAAGGAATGAGAGATTATTTTTTGAATGAAGTAGTATACGGCAAAACCAAATTTGACAAGGAGTATAAAATTATAAGGCAGACTGATAAAGCGGAGCGTTGGGTCCACGGAATGGGCCGGCTGGAATGCGACAGCAATAACCTGCCTATTGCAATGGTGGGGACCATAAGAGACATTACAGAACAAAAACTGGCAGAAGAAGCCCAGAGGAAAAGTGAAGAACGACAACGCTTTATTCTCGAATCACTGCCCATTGCCATATACACTTCACCCATTGATGCTGATAACGATACCACGTGGATAAGCGGAGATATAGAGCAGATTACCGGATTTGAGAATGAGGAATATCTCTCTGAAAAAGATTTTTGGCGTTCCCGTCTTCATCCCGAAGATAAGGAGCGGGTTTTAAACACATATGTAAATTTTCCGGTAAACGGAGAAGCATTTCTCGAATATCGCTGGAGATGCAAGGATGATCAGTATCGTTGGTTCATAGACAGATCTGTACTTCTGGAAAACGATTCCCGAAAGGAGTATTTAGGAGTTATTGTTGATATCAACGAACGGAAAAAGGCAGAAGATGCATTAAAAGTGAACGAAGCGGCTCTTGCCCGTCAGAACGAACTTTTCTCTTTTCTTCTGAAGAATCTCCAAATCGGTGTTTTCATGGTGGAGGCGCCGTCGGGCAAGCCGCTGGTGGCAAATGAGATGGCTTTAAATCTTTTGGGGAGGGGAATTCTTCCCGATGCATCAAGGCACAATTTGTCTGAAGTCTACAAGGCGTACAAAATAGGTAGCCGTATTCCGTATCCTCCCGATGAAATGCCCATCCTGCTGGGAATTAGTGGCAAATCAACCCATGTAAACGATATGATGGTTGTGCGTCCTGACGGCTCGGAAATATACCTTGAGATTTTTGGCTCTCCGGTAATGGACAACCTGGGACAGATTTGGGCAAGTTTGGTAAGTTTCTTCGATATCACCGAGCGGAAGCGTTCAGAAGAAGAAATACAACGGAAAAATGTTGAACTTCAAAAAATTAATGCCGAGAAGGATAAATTCTTTTCGATCATTGCGCACGATTTGCGCAGCCCGTTTAATGGATTTCTGGGTTTAACAGAAATAATGGCCGAAGGTTTGCCCCATATGACGTTGGACGAGATACAGAGTATAGCCATTGCCATGCGAAATTCGGCATCCAACCTCTTTCGCCTGCTTGGAAATTTGCTGGAATGGTCGCGCATGCAAAGAGGACTGACCATATTTAAACCTGTGTTGTTTTTATTAATGTCAAAAATAGCTGAAAGTACCGCACTTGTTGTTGGTGAGGCTGATAAGAAGGAGATTGCAATCAGTTTTGATATCCCTGAAGATATCAAAGTTTTTGCCGATATTGAAATGTTTAGTGCGATCATGCGCAATTTGGTGACCAATGCTGTGAAGTTTACACCCAGAGGTGGAAACATAAATGTTTCAGCAAAAACGATTCCAGGCAAAATGGTCGAGATCTCAATCAGCGATTCAGGTATTGGGATGTGCCGGAATATGATCGGCAATCTATTTCATCTTGATGTCAATACCAACCGAAAAGGAACAGAAGGTGAGGCAAGTACAGGACTTGGATTGGTGATCTGCAAGGATTTTATTGAGAAAAACGGAGGGGAATTGTGGGTTGAGAGCGAAGAGAGAAAGGGAAGTACATTCAGGTTTTCACTTCCAGGAAAGGCAGAAGTATAAGGCAACACAAAAGCTGATTTCAAACTTCGGTCATCAGAATCTTCTTACAACTTCGTCTTTTTTCATAACTTTCGGAATTATAACTTTATGCCTGAGAATTGAATTTCAATAAACTTTACAATGAATACCAAAAAACCAGTAACAGAAGAAACCACAAAAGGAAAAGCAACCGCTCTTGTCGAAAATACTGATTTTCCTATTGTGGGCATTGGAGCCTCAGCAGGTGGGCTCGAAGCATTGGAACAGTTTTTTGAAAACATGCCCAAAGATTGCGGAATGGCATTTGTTATTATTCAACACCTTGATCCATCTCGCATTGGAATTATGCCGGAACTCTTGCAACGAATCACTTCGATGAAAGTGGTGCAGGTAATTGATCGGATTAAGGTGAATCCAAACTGCGTGTATGTGATACCGCCTAACAAGAGTATGTCGATGCTGAATTGCGCGTTGCATTTGTTCGACCCGGTTGAATCGCATGGACTCCGGTTGCCCATCGATATCTTCTTCCGTTCGCTGGCCGAAGACAGACTGGAGAAAAGCATCGGAATCGTCCTGTCTGGAATGGGCTCCGATGGCAGCCTGGGGTTGAAAGCAATTAAAGAAAAAAATGGTGCCGTACTCGTTCAGGAACCAACTTCTGCCAAATTCGATAGTATGCCCCGCAATGCCATACAGTCTATAGTTGCCGATATTGTGGCACCTGCCAATGAATTGCCATCCAAACTAATTAAGTTCCTTCAATTTATCCCGGCTCCTAAAAACGACCTCGATAAGGAGGTTGTCAATAAAAGTAACCTCGAGAAAATTGTCATCCTGCTCCGCGAACAATCGGGTCACGACTTTTCGTTGTACAAGAAAAATACATTATTCAGGCGCATCGAAAGGCGTAAAGGGGTTCACCAGATCGATAAGATCAATAACTACGTCCGGTTTTTGCAGGGAAATCCCAAAGAGGTTGAGATTCTTTTCAAAGAGTTACTGATAGGTGTCACAAGTTTTTTCCGCGATACCGAGGTGTGGAACATGCTCAGGGATACTTTACTTCCTTCCCTTGTCAGCGATTTGCCCGAGCGATACAAATTACGTGCTTGGGTAACAGGCTGTTCGACGGGCGAAGAGGCTTATTCGCTGGCTATCGTTTTCAAGGAAGTAATGGAGAAACTTAAAAAGCATAAAAACCTCTCCTTACAAATATTTGCAACCGATCTCGACACCGATGCCATTGAGATCGCCCGCAAAGGGTTTTTTTCTAAAAACATCGCTGCGGATTTAACGCCCGAACGGTTGAGCCGGTTTTTTAATGCCGAAGGTCATGGTTACCAGGTGCAAAGCCATACGCGAAATGGTGGTGTTTGCACCTCAAAACGTTATCAAAGACCCGCCGTTTACCAAGCTCGATATTCTTTCGTGCCGTAATATGCTCATTTACATGGAACCCGAATTGCAGAAAAAATTGATAACACTGTTTAATTACAGCCTGAATCCGGGTGGAATTATGCTGCTGGGTACCGCTGAAACACTTGGGAATCATAATTTTGGTTTCGAAGAGCTTAATTCGCGATTACGGATTTTCAGACGTACAGTCACCTCTCAGACACCTGACTTGAATGACTTTCCAAGCTCATTTTACTATAAAAAAACGAATATAGCCGAAACCAGGATAACATCAGGAGTGGTTGAAAACATCCAGACCCTTGCCGACCAGATATTGCTTCAGCGGTTTGCCCCTGCCAGTGTGATGGTAAACAGCAAAGGCGATATCATTTACATTACGGGCCGCACGGGAAAATACCTCGAACCGGTTGCCGGCAAAGCAAACTGGAACATTCACGCGATGGCGCGCGAAGGACTGCGCCTGGCTTTACCGGGCGCCTTCCGCAAGGCATTGCAAAACTTCAAACCCGTGGTAGAACGGAATATCAAAATGGGCTCGAATGGAGGCACTCATTTTGTGGATATTACAGTCCAGTGCATCGAAGCGCCCGATTCGATCAGGGGCATGGTAATGATCGTATTTACAGATGTCCCGGCAATGATTGAACTTGAAGTACCAGGTATCAAAACAAGTAAACGAAGTTCAACCGGCCGGCAAAAAGAATTGGAGATTGAGCTGCAGAGAAGTCATGTGGACTTTCGCAGCATCAGTGAGGAGATGCAGACATCGCAGGAAGAGTTAAAATCGATCAACGAGGAATTGCAATCGACCAACGAGGAGTTGCAATCGACCAACGAGGAACTCACCACCTCGAAGGAGGAGATGCAGAGCCTTAACGAAGAGTTGCAAACGGTGAACATCGAACTTCAGAGCAAGGTAAGCGATTATACACGTGCCAACGACGACATGAAAAACCTGCTCAACAGTACCGAGATTGCGACTCTTTTTCTCGACAAGGATTTGAATATCCGCCGGTTCACCGACCAGATGACCAAAATATTCAAACTTAGGACTGCCGATACCGGCCGGCCTTTTACCGATCTTGTAACCGATTTGCAGTACCCCGAGATCGACACGCATGCGCGGCAGGTCCTCAAAACTTTGACATCTGTCGAAAGTTCAATTGCCACAAATGACGGCAGGTGGTTTAAAGTGCGGATTATGCCATACCGCACGCTCGACGACCGTATCGACGGACTTGTGATGACTTTTTCGGATATAACCATTGCTAAAAGAATGGAAATTAAACTTCTGGAAGCCAATGACGCGCTTCGGAAAAGGGAGGAAAATAAATAATTAAAGGTTCCCCTTCGATGGGTTGAATTCTTCCCTTCGGGCGGTCGAAGACCCTCGAAAGGAAAGAACAAAAGGGAATTGTAGCAAGCCAGCCCTTCGAGGGTCTACGACCGCTCGAAGGCTGCTGAAACCCTCGAATGGAAGGATTGGAGGACCAACTGGTAATTAAAAAACAAATTAGCTACTGATGAAAAAGGATAGCAAATCAGAATCTTCTGCAAACCTTCGCCAAAAGGCTGAAGCAGTGTATAAACAGAATTTATCAAAATCAGGTTCAACACCCCCCGATATCGATCAAACGCTTAAGCTGATTCATGAACTCGAAGTGCATCACATCGAACTTGAAATGCAAAATGATGAACTTCGGTTGGCAAAGGACCAAATAACCGCTGATGCTCAAAAATATGCCGATTTATACGATTTTGCACCTTCAGGTTATTTCACACTTGCTAAAAATGGTGAAATAATTGAGCTAAACTTCTGCGGTTCGCGAATGCTGGATAATGATCGATCTTTCCTGATAAGCAAAATGTTCGGTCTTTATGTTTCGGATGATTCCAAACCAGTTCTCAACCGCTTTATCGATAAGGTATTTAGCAGCAAATCGCAAGATACCTGTGAAGTAGTCTTACAGGTGAATAGCAACCAGCCTATGTATGTTAACCTTTCGGGTACAGTGTCCGAAAATGGCGAAAATTGCCTTATCATCGCTCACGATATTACCGAGCGCAAACTGGCGGAGGTGGCACTTCGCGAAAGCAATGAGATGTTCTCGGCGTTTATGAAACACTCACCAATTTACACATTCATTAAGGAGGTAAATCCGGTGGAAAGCCGTGTTTTGAAAGCAAGCGAAAACTACAGGGATATGATCGGTATTTGTGGATCCGAAATGGCCGGCAAGACAATGGATGAATTGTTTCCCGCTGAATATGCAGCAAAATTTACAGCCGACGACTGGAAAGTAGTTTCAAATGGTGAAGGAGTAGCGTTGGACGAAGATTTAAATCGCCGAAGCTATACTTCGATCAAGTTCCCGATTACTTTAGATGGCAAAACACTACTGGCTGGTTATACAATCGACATTACCGAACGTAAGCGGGCAGAAGATGCGCTGCGTGAAAGCGAAAAGCAATACTCAAGTCTTTTCAATAACTTCCTCGACAGCGTAGCCGTTCATCAGATAGTCCTTGACGATGACGGGAAACCTGTTGATTATATTTTTATTCAGGCAAATGCTGCTTTTGAAGCACAAACTGGTCTGCATATTGCTGATATTCTTGGAAAACGGGCAACCGAAGTTATTCAGGGAATCGAAAAATCGCCATTTATAGATATCTACGGAAATGTAGCACTTACGGGCGAGCCAATTACCTTTGAACAGTTTTTAGAACCTTTGAACCGTTATTTTCACATAAATGCATTTCAGTCCGGGGTGGGTCGGTTTTGCACTATTTTTCAGGATATTACAGAACGTAAGCTGGCAGAGGCGGAGTTACTTAAAAGCGAGGAAAGATACCGCAGCTTATTGACAAATCTGGAGGCCGGAGTAGTTATACATGCGCCTGATACGTCGATTATTATGAATAATCACCGGGCATCGGAATTGTTGGGGCTGAGTGATGATCAAATGAAAGGAAGGTTAGACATCGATCCCGAATGGAAATTTATTGACGAAAAGCGTATTCCGCTGGCGCTTGATGACTATCCTGTCAACCAGATTCTCACCACTAAAAAACCATTTGGTAATATTATATTGGGGGTTATTCTGCCTGCAACGAACAGCATCAACTGGCTCACTGTCAATGGCTTTCCTGTTTTTGATGATCAGGGCGAAATTGCTGAAGTATTAATTAGCTTTATTGATGTCACCGAACGTAAAAAGGCAGAAGAAGCACTTCGGAAAAGTAAGATTCAGTTAGAACAGTCACATCAATCTACGGGTGCCGGCACCTGGGACTGGGATATGTTAAGCCAGCATTTGATCTGGTCTAAAGAACTTTATGCGTTATTTGGTCTTGATCCCGGGTCTGTTGGAGCGTCATTTGATCTTTGGAATCAAGTTGTTCATCCCGATGACCTGGAGGTTGCTTCTAAACGTATAGAGCAGGCAATCAAAGAAAAAATGCCGCTTGACAGTGAATACCGGGTAATATATCCAAATGGCGAGGTACATTGGATCAACGCATTGGGAAATACAACCTATGATGATACAGGGCAACCGTTGTACATGGCAGGCTTGTGTACCGATATTACAAAACGCAAGCTGGCAGAAGATGCGTTGATTAAAAGTGAAAGTCGCCTTCACCGGGTTTACGATTCCGGAATGTTAGGCATTTTTTACTGGAATGCGAATGGTCAAATCATTGATGCCAATGATAAATTGCTGGAAATAATAGGCTATTCAAAAGATGATCTGGTAAATGGTAAAATTGACTGGATGAACATGACACCTCCGGAATACAGGTATCTTGATGAGAATTCAATCTCTGAACTGATGACCTCAGGTGTCAATAAATCACCCTTTGAGAAAGAATACATACGCAAGGATGGGACAAGAGTACCTATTTTGATTTCAGGAGCAATGCTGGACAAGGAGCGATTTAACGGCGTTGCCTATGTGATTGATATCAGCGAACGTAAGCAGGTTGAGGAAGCGTTGGTTCAAAACCGTGATCTGCTGACCAACCTTGCACGATTGGTACCCGGGGTTATTTACCAATACCGTTTGTATCCTGATGGTCGTTCAGCATTCCCCTATGCGAGTCCCGGCATGAATGATATTTATGAAGTGACACCGGAAGAGGTTCAGAAAGATGCAACACCTGTTTTTGCGCGATTGCATCCCGATGATTTTGATCATGTTGTTGATGCAATACAGGAATCGGCCCGGACTTTAAATACGTTTTATTGTGAATATCGGGTCAGGATGCCAAGGCAGGGAATTCGTTGGCGTTGGTCGCAGGCTCAACCAATGCGATTGGAGGATGGGAGCATCCTCTGGCATGGTATCATTTCCGATATCACTGCACGAAAACTTGCCGACGAAGCCTTACTCGAAAGCGAACGGAAATTCCGTCACACGGTTATTAACCTTGATGAAGGCTATTACAGTGTGACGATGGATGGAGTACTCCTGGAACACAACCAGGCATTTTGCCGGATCCTTGGGTTTGATTCGAATTCTGATTTAAAGGGTGTTCTTTTGACTGATTTTTGGCAAAATCCTGACGGACGGAAGGAATATTTGCAGGCATTGATGACAAGCGGTTCTATATCGAATTACGAGATCAAGGTTAAAAGCCAAACAGGCGACAAAAAAAACGTTCTTGTCAGTTGCCACCTTGTCAAAGATAAAGATGAACACCCGATAAGGATTGAGGGTGTTTTCCTTGATATTACCAAGCGTATATGGCTGGAAGAAGCTTTGCAGCGTTATACCGGACGATTGCAAAATTTACATAAAATCGACAGGGCAATATTGTCGCTGGTGGAGACACCCGAAGAAATCATTCAAAAATTACTTTACCATGTCAGGAGCCTGCTTTCAAGTCAGCACGCCAGCATCGGTTTCTTTGATCTTGAAAAGGAAATATTACAGTTATTCAGTTCCAATGTCAAAGATAAATCAATGGATGTGGCCATAAAGTACCTGATCAGCAACGCCTTTGGAGATTTGGAAATCCTGCAGAAAAACGGGATGGATGTAGTGGAGGATATTTCTACGAAATTTTTGCCACCTGATTTACAGCGGATTCTTCAGTCGGAAGGAATCATGTCGTGCATCAATGTGCCGCTTATATCTGGTGAGAAATTGGTTGGGGTTGTAAACCTTGGCT
Source organism: Mariniphaga sp. (assembly GCA_025355585.1). GTDB lineage: Bacteria > Bacteroidota > Bacteroidia > Bacteroidales > Prolixibacteraceae > JAAFHB01. Next base: position 34,375 of record JANXZJ010000165.1, read on the forward strand.
GGGCATATCCAAGGTCCTTTACACCCGAAGAACTCGAAATTGCAAGCGAAGTGGCCGACGAAATCACGATCGGCATTGAGCAGATCAGGTTGCGACAGGCAGCAAAGCATTATGCCGAAGAATTGGAGAAAAGGGTTGAGGAGCGCACCTCGCAGCTTTTGGTAGCCAACAAGGAACTCGAGGCATTCTCGTATTCCGTTTCGCACGATTTACGCGCTCCGCTCCGGCATATTAACGGGTATATCAGTATTTTGTCAAAACATCTTCATGATCTTCCCGAAAAGGAAAAGCATTACCTCGATACAATTGCCGATTCGGCGCGCCAAATGGGCGTTCTTATTGACGATTTATTGAATTTCTCACGCACCGGCCGACAGGAAATGCAGCTAACCACGCTGGATATGAATGTTGTTCTCCAGGATGTGATGCAGGTAATAAAACACGAAAGCTTTGGGCGTGGTATCAAATGGAAAGTTGCGGAATTACCCCAGGTAGTTGGCGATTATTCGCTGCTCCGGTTGGTGTGGCTCAACCTGTTAAACAATGCAGTTAAATTTTCAAGGGTCAATGTGGCCACCCTGATAGAAGTTGGTTTTGTTGACGAAAACAACGAATTTGTGTTTTTTGTGCGCGACAACGGGGTCGGATTCGATATGCAATATGCGCACAAGTTGTTCGGTGTGTTCGAACGGTTACACTCCGCACAGGAGTTTGAAGGAACGGGTATCGGTCTTGCCAATGTTCGCCGCATCATACTCAGGCACAATGGACGTACGTGGGCTGAAGCCGAAATCGATAAAGGAGCTGTTTTTTATTTTTCATTGCCGAAGGGGTAACTGTGAAAGTCAGAAAAATAAAGTCGAAAGACCGGGAAACGTTGTCGAACATCCGGGAAATGTTTTCGCTGGCATAAGAACTTTTAAATTAAAGATAGATTTTAAACAATTAAAAACAGTTATACGTTTATAAATCAAAGCTGTTATAAATAGAATGTAAGTTCACCAGGAATAAATCTTGTAAGACGTTGTCAAAATCTAAAAAAATCAACCGTCAGGAACACAAATGATTCATATAAAGTTCACAAACGACAGAAATGCAATGTTTTAATTTGTGACCATTGTGCATTTAGCGGTTGAAAATGATTTTTGAGACAGCCTCATAAGCATCGGATTAAAAACTATAATAAAACAACAATATGAAACCAGGATTTATGCAATCCGAAAGCCAGTTGTAAGTAACTCGCAGCAAGTTGACTGCTGCCTTATTTCCAATTGCCCGTTGTCTTTTCCCTTATAAAAAAATAGATAGCCATGAACGATTTAAGACCAATCTTGTTAGCCGAAGACAATCCAAAAGATGTCGAATTAACGCTTGAAGCCCTTTCGGAACACAACCTTGCCAACAAAGTTGTGGCGGTTCGCGACGGAGTTGAAGCACTCGAATTCCTTCGTTACGAAGGCCGGTTCAAACTACGGGCCAGGGGAAATCCCGCCGTCTTGTTTTTGGATATTAAAATGCCGCGAATGGACGGTATCGAATTGCTTCAGATTATCCGGAAAGATCCTTTATTTAAATTCTTGCCGGTTGTTATGCTAACCTCCTCGCGCGAGGAGTCCGACCTGGTAAAGAGTTACGAACTTGGTGCTAATGCATTCGTAGTTAAACCGGTAGATTTTAATCATTTTATTGATGTGATTAAACAAATTGGGGTTTTCTGGGCATTAATTAATGAACTTCCACCTGAAAGGTAAATTAAATAAAAATGGTATGAGCCCTGAAACAGAATTGAATATACTATCGCTTGAAGACTCTTTAAGCGACTTCGAGATCATACGCGAACGGTTGCTCGATGAAGGATTTAAAATGAATTTGCTCCGTGTTGAGAAGGAAAGCGAATTTGTCCGCTCTTTGCAAAATGCCAAATGGGATGTTATCCTTGCCGATTTTAGACTACCTGGTTTCGATGCGTTTGCCGCCTTACGATTTAGCCGCGAGATCTGTCCGGATGTTCCTTTTGTTTGTGTATCAGGATCGATCGGTGAGGAGACTGCCATCGAACTTATCAAATCGGGAGCAGTGGACTATGTTTTAAAAGACAGGCTGGCAAGACTTCCCTTTGCCATCAATCGGGCGCTCGACGGCGCAAAAGATAAAAAGGCGCGCAGTCTGGCAGATGAAGCATTAAAAGAAAGAGTAGACGAGTTACAGCGGTTTCATGACCTGACAGTTAGTAGAGAACTCAGAATGATTGAATTGAAAAAAGAGGTGAACGCGCTTCTCGGAAAGTCGGGTGAGCGTGAAAAATACAAGATCGTAGAATAAAAAAACAGGTAAGATTGGAACGCTGATAACACTGATTCGCAAGCGAAACGCTGAAAAAACCGGATAAGAAGTTAATTTAAAAATCGGTGGTCATCTGCGTTGGAACATCCGCGTCATCCGCGTTAAATATTTTGTATTCAGTAAATAAGATAAACGATG
>JANXZJ010000183.1 GCA_025355585.1 Mariniphaga sp.
AAGCCGGCTTGTCCTGTAACAGTATTCACCGCTACAATCTTTGTTCCGCTTAAAATTCCTCCGGGACCAGCATTATTCTGAATTGCTATTGTAACATTCTGCGATGTACCTGTAACTATATTACCACCTGCATCTTGAAGAGCGACAACTGGTTGTACAGTTAAAGGAATTCCGGATATACCAGCACCAGGTTGAGTTGTAAAAGTTAGTTTATTTGCGGCACCAACTGCTATATTAAATGGCGAGCTTACAATAGTTCCGGGTAAAGTTGATACTGTATTTCCTGTTGTTGTCAGGGTATAACCTATACCTGCTTTATCAATGGACAAACCGCTAAAGGTTGCTTGTCCTGTAGTTGTGTTTACTGCAACGGTCTTCGTTCCGCTTAATATTCCTCCCGGACCGGCATCGTTTTGAATTGCCAATGTAACACTTTGTGCACTACCGGTTACCGTATTGCCATATGTATCCTGAAGCGTAACAACCGGTTGTGCAACCCATGCTATTCCTCCAGTTCCTCCGCCTGGCTGTGTGGTAAAGGCCAGTTTATTTGAGGCTGCTGCATTTACTAAAAAGCCACCGCTTGTTACGTTGGTTAAAGAACTTGCATTTGTAGTTGTAAGTGTCTTTCCTGCACCTGCCAATGTGAATTTGAGATTACCGAATGTTGCAACGCCTGCAGCTGCAGCTACACTCGTTGTTGCTGTTCCTTCGAATGTGCTCGTTGTTGTCAAACCTACTGTTGAAATAAAATCAAGGTCAGTATTGTTGTTCCCATCTTTTGCCTGAACTGTTACCGAAGGGCTCATTACTGCGCCGGCATTGACCGTACTGGGTTGTGTCCCAAATACAAGTTGGGTAGCAGTTACTGCAATCTTATTATCATTCCCAGTCACTGAAGTAGCAGCACTACCAGCGGCCGCTGCGGCAAAGGATGATCCGCTACTCGCTGCTGTAGCACTGGTTATAGTTAAACCTATGTGTTGATTGTCGGTAACAGCAGTATTGAAACTTACCCGTACACTAAAATCATGCGTTAGATTATCTGTTGCAGATATAGATAAACCGCTAAATGTCACAAAAGCGGCACCAGCTTGTTCAGTGCCCACCTCTAATCCACCGTCATATAGTGCAATTCGCCTAATGTTTGCCGAATTGGTTATACCAAATGTGATTGAATTTAAAATGGTGCTTAAATTGTCAGCATCAGATGCACCTCCTCCATCACGGATTGTAAATTGGGCTATTTCAATATCGTTGGTTCCTCCAGTAATATTGGTAGTTTGATAATTTTGATAAGCTATGTTTTGAGGATATGTGAACCCAGACTTTACAGTAATATCTGATAATGCGGAGGGCACAGCAGGTTTAAGTGCTAGTATAATTCCTCCAAGATTTGCGTCACCGGATAGCGTAATAGTACCATTACCAGTTGGCCCAGCTGTGGCCTTTGTTCCAGAAACTGCTCCAACAGAAGGAGGAAAAGTTCCAACATCGTACAATGCTGTTAACGTAGGTGACGTCACTGTCCAACTAGTAAAAGTTCGTAGGTTACTATGTCCACTGGTGCTGTAATTCATTTCTAACATGATTACTAGTGCATTTGAGGTAACTGTCGTAATTCCTGTCGGACTAACAGTAGACGTAGCAGCCGTAGTTGTGATTGATCCAGGTGTTACATCAAAAGGGGTTGAACGGTCAACGCCCGTATACGCAATAATTGCACCTTCGGCAGCAGTAGTAACAGTACCTCCGGATAATGAAAATGAAAAACTTGAACCTTCAGTACCGTCAACGACCCGGTACAATATAGCACCTCTTATAGAAGTAGATCCACTCAATCCAGCACCGATTGAAGTCCAACCCGATAAAGAAGGATTTGTTGTATTTGCATTTAAGGACTTTACGATATTAACAATCATAATATCGCCAGAACTTACCCCAACAGGTTTAGTAAGTGTAATAATAGCTGAATTAGTTACATTGGCACTTATGGTGGTTGCTACCTGTGTTATTGCACCATAAACTGTGTTTAATGCCAGCATCAAAGCCAGAATTAAGGTTAAACGAAATAAAGATGTTCGTGCGGTAAGTTTATCACTCGTTTTCATATGCTTTGTTTTTTGTTGTTGCTTAATTGGGATAATATCTGATTGGCTCATTGGATTCCGTTCGGAATCGGAGATGCCTTTGCTGTTTTCAATTAATTGAATATGATTTGCTTTCATGATTTCTGCTGAGTTAGGTAACTGTTTAGGATAGCTGGGTTTAATGTTTTTTGGTAAAACGCAAATTGCCGGCAACCGGCATCCGACGCAGTTTTAATCACTTCGGTTTTAAAAAGGCTAATCCTTAGATTTTGAGGTGGTGCAGAACGGTCCCTGCGGCCCCTCCATCCGGCAGAATTTCCGGGAACAACCGGAGGAACTATGAAAGTCGAGTTCGAAATAATTAATTGACTATCTGTGTTTAGCAAAACCAAATTGCATATCCCCTGCATCGAAATAATGATGATTAAAAGGTAGATCATCTGCCATTTATGCCTGTTATGACTAGTGACTTGTGCACTTCGGGCTTGTTCCGTACTGATCAGTTGAGCCTGGTCGCTTTCAGGGCAGATCCTCTGAGCGGACTGTTTTAAAGTAAGGTTGTCGTTCATGGAAGAATTATTTTGATGCTTTGTATGGAGATTGAATATTTCAACAGGCTGAATAGGATGTTGTATTTTGATGCTGTTAATATTGGCAGCGATGGTGAGATACCAGTTGGAAGCGTAGACACCTTTGGCGTTTTCAATAAATTGAAAAAGTTTAGCTTTCATGCTTACATTTAGTTTGGTTAATTTTTTTTAAATACTCCAAATAAGTATTTTGATCTTACGCCGATTTCGTGAAATAGGTTTCGTTAGTGTTAAAAATTCTTAATTGGAGATATTCGCCTGCTCGCTCCTTATCAAGCTAACAAACAATAGGGGTGTAGTATACGACTCTGGTTGTGCCAGAAATACAGCAATTTTTTTCATCGCAGTTCAGATTTTGTAAGGTCGTTTTATTAATAAATCCTTTAATTTATTACATAATAAGGCCAAATTGAAGCGGATGAAAAGTTACAGCCGTAGATTAACCGTTTATTTCCGAATATAATCGGAAATAAACGGCTATACCTGAATAAATACAGCTATGACAATGGATATGTGAAGGATACGGAAGAGTCCTCCGTTATGAATCAGAAGTTTTTCGAAGATGGATAACAACTATCTCGGGTCGGCAGAAGAACCGAAATGGTATTGCAACCGTTCCAATACCCGATGATATATAGGACTTCATCCGTCCAGCATCAACCAGACCATACCGGTATTTCTGTCCAAAGTTCGATGGCAAAACGGGAGCCCACCATCCAAACAAGGTGACTTGTCCGCCATGTGTGTGACCTGATAGCGTTAAATCAATCAGATCGGTATTCATATTTTCAATATAGTCAGGCTGATGGGAAACTAAAATGGCAAAGTTCGATTTCTTAAGCGCTTTTAAAGTATTTTCGGGATTCTGGATATCTTCCCACAAATCTCCGACACCACCAATTTTGATGCTGTCACATCCCTTCTTTACCCAGACCGATTGATTGTTGATGCTAACAATCCCATATTTCGCCATCATCTTTCTTGTAAAATCGGCTCCAGCATAATGGTCGTGATTTCCCAAAACGGCGTAAACTCCCTGATCAGCACAAAGCTTACCTAACTCACTAAAAACAGGTTCAATGTATTTGGATCGATAGTGGACATAATCGCCCCCCAAAATGATCATTTCGGGTTTGATGTCGTTGATCCGACTGACAATTCCGGATAATCGTTGCGAGGAAAGATAAGGTCCGAGATGGATATCCGAAATAAAGACAATCTTGTCACCATTAAAGGATTCGGGAACATCAGCAGAACTGATTACGATATCAGTAGTCTTTATCCAGCGAGACTCAAAAAAACAATATAAAAGGAAAACAAGTCCGGAAATGATCAGGATACCAGTAATCAACATACTTTTGGGAGATATGCTCATTTAAAGTCACGATTTCTTTGCAGCGAGTTGCTGCACAATCTCTTTTACACCTGCTTCATACTTCGTTGGCTGGTATTTGAAATATTTTTCGAACTTGATACTATCGAAAAAATAATCGCGGTCGAACTGATACCGCATCTCGAAGAGCTCTTTCAAAAAAGGGATGAAAATCCCTAAAATTCTCACCATCCCTCCTGAAATCAATTTATAATTATTTTTTTTACCCATCTCCTTTGCGAAAAGGTTGACCCATTGTTCTCCTGTGAGTGATTTGCGATCAGTCGGCAGGTTCCAGATCTGATTATAGGCATCCGGTGTGTTTCCAAGTAATGCTGTCGCTTTTCCGGCATCTGGTGTATAAATATACGAGTGTTTGGTTCTCGCATTGAACATCCACTGCGCTTTTTTTCCTGCAGCAAGATTCTTGTATATCAATGACATTAAAACACTTTTATTAATATCTATCCCGTAAAAATCTGGGGCACGGGCAATGATGGCTCTTATTTTTCCCGCTTTCATCTGATCGAGTAACATCAGGTCAACTTGTGCCCTCACTTCCCCCTTTTTGCTTGTTGGATAAATGGGCGATTCCTCGGTAATGTGTTTTACAAAATCGCTTCCGATCGAATAGACATTATCGAAGAAAACCAGTTTCGCGTTATTCGAAATACATGCATCAATGACATTTTGCATGAGCGGAGGCCATTGTTTTTGCCATACCCTGGTACTGTATTCAAATCCAATGGTGAGGTAAACGATCTCCGAACCTTCAACCGCTTTAAAAACCTGATCGCGGTCGGTTAAATCGGCAGAAAACAGTTGGTCTGTTTCATTAATTTTTTTTGGATTTCGGCTAACGAGACGAATATCATCCGTGAAATATTTCAACGATTTGGCGAGTTCAATACTGATTGATCCACCTGCGCCTAATATTGTTTGCATTGTGTTAAGTTTTTGAGGTTATCTTTTTGCAACGCTCAAAAGTAATAACAAACAGAGAAGGATAAAGGTTAATTCGATAATTAGTGAAATAGATAATTTAGATATGAAAAGATCCAAATATTTGATAATCGGGCAATGATGAAATTTAACAGGCTGAAAATGATCCCGATGCCTTCGTCTTTCTTTAAAACTTCTATTCCTTCACTTTTAGCCGTATGCCTTATTGTCACATTTCCAAATCGACGAATTATCACATTTTTAGAAGTTCCTTTGTATGTCGGACTAATTCGATCCCGCCAAAAGCTCCATGCCCTGGAATTACAATTTTAGCATCGGGAAACTTGCGAAGTACTTTTTCAATCGTTTGTGGATATGCTTTAAGATCACCGTCAAGGGTATTGCCTAATCCTTTCGCATTCACCTCCTTCACAAGACAACCCGGGAACAGCACTTTCTCCGAGGGAATCCACACCACAATATTATCCATCGAATGACCTGCCCCGGGATAATAACAATCAATCTCCGCTGTTCCGAGATTAAGTTTGAGTGAATCTTTAAACCCGTGTGTGGGAACAGGAAGGTTTTTAGCTTTAGCAATATCAATGGTCATTTGGTTGGCATACGATTTCACACCTATACTTTGAAGATATGCAAGCCCTCCCATACAGTCAATATGCCAATGATTGGGAATAAATCCAACGACCTTAAGCATTAATGTTTGCGAGATCCATTCTACCAACTGCTTTGTTAACTGGTCTGTTGGCGGTGTATCAAACAGAAAAGCTTTATCACCTGCTGTCAGAATCATTCCGTTACATGCAACTCGTCCGAATCCCGTAAATTCGGCATACGATATATGCAGATAAACACTTGGCGTAAGCTGAACGATTTCCAGATCGTTGTTAACGGTTATCTTTTTCGAAAATTCTTGTGCGTACGATGCCTGTGCCAGAAATAAAAAAAGAATGAGCATCAATGAGTTTACAAATTTTGCCATTGGTATCAGTTTCAACAGGTATTGTTTAATCTTTGTCATCTGCCTAAGCGCCGTGGTTGTTGTTTGAACTGCTAACTTGAACTTTTCACTACTTTGTTTAGCTGTAATTGTATTAAAGTCAGCAATTCATCAACTATAATTGGCTTTGAGATATAGTCGTTGCATCCCGCCGCAAGCGTCTTTTCCCGGTCGCCCACAAGTCCATAAGCCGTTTGCGCTATGATTATCACATCCTTATTAAATTCACGAATCTGCCGGGTGGCTTTATATCCGTCCAATTCGGGCATTTTAATATCCATCAGGATTAAATCAATGTCATGATTCTCCCGACAAATCCTAATCGCGTCAACACCGTTTTGTGCATGTAAAACCTTTTTGCAGAATTTAATAAGTGCGATTGTAATGAACAGATCTGATGTTTTATCATCTTCAGCAATCAATATTTTCAGGTTGCTGATCGTCCTTCCTTCAACAAATTTTGAAACATCTTTTATGATGATTTCAGATTTATTTTCGGAAGTATAAGGAATTGTAAAATAAAATATTGTCCCATTTCCAGGCTCACTTTCAACCCATATCTTGCCTCCTAACATTTCGACATAAGCTTTCGAAATCGACAATCCCAAACCGGCTCCCTGTAATGCCATTTTATCGGAAATATCTGCCTGAATAAATCGTTCAAAAACAGCATTTTGCCTTTCTTTTGGAATTCCCATCCCCGTGTCTTTCACATAAAACTGCAAAAACACCTGATCTTTTTCAACTGTTCCTGGCTGTGTCCTTACAAGGTTATACCCGAATTCAATTGAACCAGTATTCGTATATTTAATTGCGTTTTTTACAAGGTTTGACAGGATCGCATAGATTTTCTCGCGGTCTGTTTTAATGATGGAATCCTTTAGAGATAAGCCATTTTAAAATGAGTGCTGCAAGCCTTTACTTTCAAATTCAGGTTGAAAAAATCTATTAATAAATTCGATTTGTTCATTTATATTTGACTCCTCAATATAAACCTCCACTTGTCCGGCCTCTATTTTCGAAATATCAATAATATCATTGATAATATTAAGCAATCGCTTACCACTTTTCTCAATCATATTGATATACTCAACTTGTTCTGAGTCCTTTAGTTTTGGTTCTTTGAGCAATTCAGCAAAACCAAGAATACCATTCATGGGTGTGCGGATTTCGTGACTCATATTCGCTAAGAAGGCCGATTTCAAACGATCACTTTCCTCAGCCTTTTCTTTCGCTATATGCAACATCTTCAAATGCTTATTTATTAAAAAAAACAAAAGAAGTGAAGTAATTAAAACGTACAGAAAACCTTTTATTATCTGCATTTCAAGCAATACTTCCCGATCTCCGATAATGGTATTAAAAACAGTATCGGATAAATATATCCATAGCAAGCCAATGATAAAATATAGAAAGGTTATTTTATGCTGGAATTTTATTCTTTTAAAAGCTACAAATCTTTCTGTTGTCATGTGCTCAAATAGTATAAGTTAACATCAGTCCCGTAGGGGTATTCGTATTTAGGATATTGATTCCATATCAGATGCAAAACGTTTATCACATCAAATTGTTTTCCTGCACCGCTGTATATATCCAATGATGAAAATGAAATCTCACAACATGCATTTAGAATAATTGCTCTTATTTTTCAAACTTAAATATCAAACAGATTTTACTTTCATTCTCAAAGATATTCTATTCTTCCCAATTACCTTTCATTGTAATATCATTACCGATCGGTATAATATCTTACCATTGGCCTGTTTTTGGATGTGCGGTCAACAATTTCAAATCCTGCGCGCCCGAACGATTTATACAACCCAATCCACGCAAACGAATCCGCAAGTTTCTCCTGTGTCGGAATCGTCGGATAAGCTTCTATAATCTTTATTCCAACGGCTTTGGCATATTTGATCACTCCCTTTAGAAGTTCAACAGAGACACCATGTCGCCGAAAATTCTTATCGATGAAAAAGCAAGGAATCGACCACACAGCCTTATCGTCAATGCGTTTGTGAACCCGCGAATTTTCAAGCTTCATAAAATCTTCGCGCGGAGCAAAGGCGCACCATGCAATCGCTTGTCCTTCGTAAATTCCCAGCACTCCGGTTGGTTTATCCTCCCAAACAAGCTCCTTCATGGCAGTTTTGTTCCCATCATCTGCTTTTCCTTCCTGGTAATCTGATTTTTTGAGCCTGTAATACATGCACCAACAGTTGCCACATGCACCTTTACTTCCAAAAAGCTGAACAAAACTATTCCAGTTCGCCTTTGTTAACGGTTCAAAAGTGAGTTGGTTTAAGAAATCGGGGTCATAGTTATCTTTTGCCATATCTTTTACTTCATTTTAAATAAACCACTTCTTAAATAAACCACTTGAAGGATTAGCGGGACCTGAAGGATTAGGTGCAATTTAAATTAAAAATGGAACAAACCGTTTCGTTCGTTTCATGTATTCGCGGTAAGGATTGCCAAAGTACCGAACACATTCCCGTTCATCAAATATGGCAGTAAGATAAAGAAACAGCGACGACAATACAGCGACGAAAAGCAATGATGTTGTTGTATTCTTCAAAAAGATCCCCCATGTTAAAAAGAGTAATGAGGAATAAAGCGGATGCCGGATGTATCTGAAAATACCCTGGTCGATCAGTTCAGATGTTTTTTCAAATTGAAAGAGTTCTTTCTCCTCCCTGATTTTTATCGGTTTTCCCTTTCTTTTCAGGAGAACAACACCCGCAATGACCAAATAGACTGCATAAAAAAGAAAAATCCATGAAAAGATTTGTCTGATACTAAACGGGTCATCAAACCAAAAAAGATAGTTCGAAACAAACAGCCAAAGGATACATTCCCAGCTGAAAAAACGAAAAAAGCCGTGACTCTTAACGGTAAATAAAGTTCTGCGCGAGATAAAAATAACCGGCAAACTTAAAATTCCAAAGATGATTAACCGCTGCATCGTTTAACCAATGACTCTTTTTGCCATTTCAATAAATTCAATTCAACGATTTCAGATTCGCCAATGCCTCAGGAACATATTGGTGTATATTTTTTAGCAGTACACAACCTTCCAGCTTTTCGCAATCGGCACAGGTTTCAAAACCTTTCGTCTTTACACAATTTCTTATTTCGCATTCTCCACAATGACTGAATTTAGCTCCAGGCTCTCTGCATCCCGTGCAATTAATCATCCCGGAAGTAATATCGGGACTGAATTGAACTTTCCATTTTTCTGCAGTTTGTACACGCAATTCATCATCGTTCGCCAAGGTAGCGATTCTTGCATCGCAAGTGGCACAATCCAATCCACAACATGCAATAACTTTTTCCATATTCATTTATTTTTAAAGGGATACAATTGTTATTCCTGTACTATTTAAGATCTTTCAATTGTTCTTTAGTCAGCAAATTATACGATGCGGATATATCACATTTTGGTATAAAATTATTATTCTTTCACAAGAAATCAAAGGTTTATCATTACACTTTCTTGTCGGAATTAAACCGATAAAAGTCCTGACAGATTAATAGCCGGCAAACTAAAGATTCAAAAGATGATTAATGGTTCAAACAAGTTAAAACCAAAATGCATTTTAAATATTAGCCGATCGCTGTCCTGCAGTAAAAATTATTCCGTTCAGACGATCAGATATGGCAATCTTTATTTTACTTCATATTCAGTCGTGGCAGTTATCGGAATTCCTGTTGATGTAATCCCTTCAAGAATAACCTTTATTGCAGAAGAATGATCGGCGTTGAAATAATTCAGAAATAGCGTACGGTTTGATTGCAGGGTAATATCCGGCATCCAGAAAAGCGTTGTTCTCAGGTCTGGTTCATTTTCGGAAACGGATGAACGTGAATGTATTGGTGAGTAAAAAATCCTGGCTGCATCATAACCTGAAATTTTAAGACTGGCCGAATGATTGTCCGGTTGACTGGGTAGTGATATATCCCCCGTTCTTGTTATAACCGCAATCACGCCGTTTGCACCCCGAACTCCAAAGAGGGCAGTTTCCCCGGCAGACTTTAAGACATCAATTCTATCAATAAGACCAACCGGTAACAGAACCATCTCTTCATAGGACTTTTCAATTCCATCAATTAAAAAAAGTGGTATGTTAGTAAGACTATAAGAATTCTGTCCACGAATTATGACACCATAACGCCCAGAACCCTCAGTAACTATCACCCCCGCGACACGTCCTTTTAAAATTTCAAATACATTCTTATAGCTTGCAAACTGAGGCGTAATTAATACTTCAGCATCAGGTTTGTTATAAAGGGTGCGGCTGTTTTCTACCCTGGTTGTCTGAAAATTCTTTCGTCTTGTGGCTGTTACACTAATTTCACCAAGACTGACTGTATCTGATAATTTGTAATTTTTTTCAGTGGTTTCATATATCTTTTTAAATGCAGTTACATTCTCTTCCGAAAGTACCATTTGCCTGGTCTGGTTGACAGATACTTCTTCGGGTTTATATTTAAGTGAATCTAAAAGTATCAAACCCTGTTGACGTCCTTTCTTCCTGGCAGCACTAACAATTATCCTGGCCTCTCCGGTTAAATCAATCCCTTCCAAACGGAATTTCCCTGAAGAATCGACCGGAGTAGTTGCGGTGAAACTATTCTTGTTTTCAACAAATGCAATATGAACACTATCAACTTCCAATGGTTTGGTTACGTCTTTTTTTGTAACGCTTCCTGATACATTAAACCCAGCCTCCGGGGGAAAGTAACCCTTAGTGTATTTCCATTCAAAGTCGCGCCATCCCTGTGTCAGCAGAAGTAAATCAAGGTCGCGGGTGCTGTTACGATTAGATATATCAAAATAATAGGACGGTTCTTCGATTGGTCCGCGAATATCTGACTCAAGAAGAAACCACGAAGCTATTGAGGAAGGATATTGTGACGTATGATCAGTAAAACTTTTTTCGGCAGCTGATAACGAAAGAAATGCATCCTCCCGGATGTCTGAACCGGTCGTAAAGGAAATCCTGAGTTCGACGGAATCACGTTGTTTATAAACCGGCTTATCTGGTTCAATATTAACTTCCAAATCATTGTTTTTTTGAATAAAAATCAATCGTTCAGAAAGCGGAAGATTCTCCGGCCCGGATAGCGTCATCATTACAATTCCATCGGGCAGATCATCAATTGGGAGTGCGAAACTGTTATTATACGACTTCATTTTAAAACTAAAAGTCTTGAAACTTACGTTTCGTAAAGAAAAAGTGAGTACCAGATCATGGTCCAGAACCAGCGGTAATGTCTGAGCATTCGTTTTAGTGGTTATTAGCAACTCGTTGTTTTGGTTAACTGAAGCACTTAAGGTGATCCCATCCGGAAAACTTTTTGGTATCTCAGTCCGAACCTCAGTACCTGTCGTATCTTTCACAACTGAATAATAACTTAATCCGGGAACCGGTCTCAGAAAAAATGAACCCATGCCAAGATGAACCGATTTAAATGTTGTAATTAATGCGCCGGTCGATGCGTAAACCTTTCCGGACACATCGCAACCTTTTCCCAAAGCATTCACAGCTTTAAATGCTACAGCCGAGTTTACATTATCAACCAGCGAACCTCCTTCGGGGAAAAAATTAATATCCAGCTTGTTTTTTACAACCTCTTTTTCATCCGCGATTGCATCTTTGGCGTCAGTTGAATTAATAACAACAATTTCCTTATTAAAAAACAACTGATCACTGAAATTCCGCATATAGTTTGTGTAGGCCCTCAACCTGTACCTGCCCGGTTTTAGTCCCTCCGGCAATTTAAAATCGCCGTTCCCCAATCCTGCGTCAAGCCTGATTACATTGTTAATGATGATTTTTGAATCGGGAGAAATAAGCTCGACGTGCAGGTTATTGCTGTGGCCGGAAAGGATTCTTTCCGAACCGTTTATTAGATATGCCTTGAACCATACATCATTTCCAGGGAAATAACAGGTCCGGTCGGTATGTATGTACACTTTCTCCATCATCTTCAGCGAGTCGATGGGGTGGATTGCTCCCTGTTGAACAATACGATCAGATTCAGGATGACCAAATGCGGCCATCAAAACGAACAGGTTGAATAGCGTCATATTTAAACAGATAATGGATTTGTATTGGCAATTACTATTTGACTGAATATTCACAAGGCAGCCAGTCTGCAACACGCTTTTGCGCCATCATTCCTTCCCATACAATAAGCAGCGGATCGAAATATCCGTTTTCTTCAAAGTAAATATCACCTTCAGGTAAGAAAATATAGCTTGACGGTTTAGCTTCATCATAGCATATACCCAGTTTATTAGGGTATTTAATATATTTTGAAATGCTGTTTTCCCGGAATACAATATCCTTACTGGTGAGATTGTTATTATTTTGATCTTTGATCTTAAACGAACTAAAATCTAAATCGCCTCTCCAAAGCACCCTGAAGAAATGCATTCTCGAACCATAATAGGACTCATCCCGGTTTGATTCATAGAACTGCTTTTTCGTGATGTCGGACGCTAAATCCTCGTTGAAAATAATATTACCGGTAAAATAAAATGAGTTGTTTTCTCTTCTGTACAATTCAAAATCATCGAGAAAGTAGGTGACTTTGTAACCCAATGCCTTGTTATTTATTACAATTGGCTTCGAAGCATATACCTTCAACGTATCGCGATCGGTGTCATAATTAAATGTGATGTCCTTTTCATTCATTATTTCGCAGTCCCTCGCATTGGCTGTTGATCCAAGAAATGCATACCTGAATATACTTAAATTGGATTTTCTCCTTTTTACAAGCGACTTACTGCTTACGACAACGTCCTTCATTTCGTATACCTTCGGGTTCATATAAACCAGAACCGGGTTTGCAGCAGACAAACCCGTAAGTGTAACAGAATAATAACCGATCGCGCTTACTGTCAATGGCATTGAACTGTTTTTCGAAATATCCAACTCAAAATATCCGTTTTGATCAGCGCTGGTTCCGACAAATGTTCCGTTAAAATAGACATAAGCACCAATAATTTTTTCATGCGTCGTCTGGTCAAGAATGGTTCCTTTGATGAGCTGGGCAGATGCAACAAGATAAAAATTGAGGGAAAGGAATAATAAAATAAACTTTCTCATGGTCGTTAGATTTTAAACCCCATAATTCTGTAAAGTTGAAGAATTATATTCAAAAGTCCAACAAATAATTCTTTAAAATCAGTTTAAAATCCATTATTTTCAAGCGACTTTCCCTAAACAACAAATTGTTGCGAAGTGAATATTTTATGATCCTGTTTAAGTCAAATGTTTTAAAACGAAAATCGGGAACGAAGTAATGACAACTCCTGAATTTAGGAATCGCAACAAATACTGATTGCCTGAACCAATTTACCAAAGAAAAAATTTTTTTTATGTTTCTTTCTTATTATGCTGAATGCAAATAGCAGTAAATATTGGCTGTATTAGGATTTATTTGGTCAGGTGTCCTTCAATTTTGAAAATAATTGTTTAAAGTTTAACGGCAAAACTTAACGTTGTATTTTATTTCCCGGGCATTTAATCCGGCAGTTAACCCATTATTTTTGATTTGGACTGTATTCAATTTGAATGGAAGCCAAATGGGTTTGTTTGGACTGTATTCAATTTGAACGGACACCAAATGGGTTTGTTTGGACTGTATTCAATTTGAAAGGAACCCAAATCGGTT
>JANXZJ010000081.1 GCA_025355585.1 Mariniphaga sp.
TGAAGGGAAAATTATACAGATGCTGGGAAAACTGCAGAAGGATTACCAGGATAATTTTTCACTAAATAAGTCACGGTTTGATGATACGCTTTCGGCTCAGGAACAAAAAGAGACGCTTCAGAATCAGCTGGCCGGATTGAAGGACGTTGGAGAAGATGATGTAAAAACATTCATTAAATTCATTGACAGAGATTGGGTATCAGCTGCCGCCGCAAGAACATTCACGGATAACAAGCTGGTTAATACCCTTGATACGACCGCGATTAAAGCCGCCATTGATTTATTGAATGCAGCGCCAGGACCAGACTTTAGCGTGCCGGAAAAGAACCTTGTAAAAGCTTTTCTGAATTCAATTTCGGTATTTGAGCTCGAAGCAGGGAAGCAATCCATCCTTGAAACCAACCTTTCAACAAGCTTTAAGGCAGACCTTGAACTGGTAAAGGTTGTTCTGAAATATGCCCAGTTAAAACAGCCTCTCCCTGGAAGCGGATTGTTGTCAGTAATTTTGGAGTCGGATGCTTTAATTGATACTGATATCAAGCATGTGGTACCGGTTTGGCCGGCAATAACAAAAATTGCTTTCGGGAACCAATTTGCAGCGCTGAAACTTATTTATAAACTACTGCCACTGATCAATTCGTTTAGCCTGGGTAACGACCAGGTGGAATGGTTCTTTAAAAATAATCATGACCTGGGATGGTTTGAATGGGATAGCATTCCGTATGACGGTGGGCAGACTGCCATTGATTATAACAAGTTTATAAATTTTGCAGGTATCGTTCAGTTTGAAAAACAGTTAACCCCTGTTATTGATCCGTCTGATCCCGAAAACCCAATTTCATTCTTTACGCTTGCGGCAATGCTTATTCCCGGAAGCCCGGCAACACGAAATCAGTTTATCGGGGTGTTGGCATTGTTGACCGGTTACGATAATGATGATGTGGATGCGATTGATGCAACCTTATTTCCTGCATTTGACTTCAACAATTACCTGGATGCAAAGAATTGGGTTCGCCTCATCAGTTGTGCCGAAAACTTACGGAAATTAGGATCAGATATTACACAGGTTACCCAGTATATTAAACCTGTCCTCTTACCAGGTGATGTTAGTCTTCTGCGCACGGCACTTAAATCGCGTTACGATGAAGATACCTGGCTCGATACATTAAAAGAAATAATGGATGCGATTCGTCCTCAAAAACGGGATGCTCTCGTCGCTTATCTTTTGGCCATCAATCCGGATATGAAAGATGATAACGACCTGTTTGATTATTTCCTGGTCGACGTTGAAATGGAATCTTGCATGCCGTCTTCACGCATTGTTCAGGCGCACGGAACTATTCAGCTGTTTGTGCAACGCTGTTTGATGGGATTGGAGCCTAAGGCAACCGCTGATCTTGATAACGATACGAACTGGAATCAGTGGAAATGGATGAAAAACTACCGTGTTTGGGAAGCCAACCGCAAGGTTTTTCTGTATCCCGAAAACTGGCTTGCACCTGATTTGCGTGACGATAAATCGTTCCTCTTCACGGAATTCGAGAACGAATTGCAACAAAATGAACTTACCGATCAAACGGCGGAAGATGCTTTGATACGTTATCTCGAAAAACTTGACAACATCGCTTTTCTTGAAGTATTGGCGAGCTGGTATGAAACGGATATCAAGATAATGCATGTGTTCGCAAGGACAAAAGGGGGAGATCCTGCCACCTATTATTACCGGAGATTTGAACAGGAGCGCTATTGGACGCCTTGGGAAAAAGTAGAATTAGATATTTCGGGAGATCAACTGCTTGCTTTTGTCCGCAATAAAAGGCTTTGCCTGGCATGGCCGGTATTCAGTGAAGAACCGGATTCAAATCAACAATCAAAAATGCCGGCTGCGACTGCAGGGGCTATGATTGATAATGAGAAGCCGAAGCGCAGGTTGAAGATTCAGCTTGCAATCAGTGAATACGACAACAAAAAATGGCAACCCAAAAAACTTTCAAAACAAGGGATTCTGACACCACAAAATTCTACTGCAGATGATATCGACCGGGACAGTTATAATATGATGTATGTTGAATTCACACAACAGGTTTGGTTTTTCACTGCCAACAATGCTGGTTATAAGGCATATGTTGGAAACAACGAAATCAATGGTATATTTAATATTGCCGGTTGCAAAGGTTATCCTGAGTTGCTATTTCAGGGAAACCAGCCTTTCCCCGAATTTTTACCTGACTTTAAGGATACGCTTTTAAAATCGCAACGCTATTTTGAGCAAAACAAAGATGCTACGGATGACCTTGCCGTAAGTAACGGGGCTTCGTTATTTAGCTTTTACGAAATTCTATTTAAAACTCCGGGAAATTTCAGGTTATCCTATCCACTTCAGTTTACAGGCATTGATTTGATTGTAATGCTTTTTGAATATGCTGTGATGTTGATTTATCGCAATGGTCTGGCTGACAGAAGACCTCGCTTTAAAATACCGCTTGGAACGATGCTTCCCTATTTCGAAGAAGATAGCGTTCATGCCTACGTCATTATCCCCGGATTTTATAAAAGAGAGCTGCGTGATGCCGAAGTAAATATTGGATTTGCGTTTACAGATGCTGAAAAGAGAACGGCTTCGGATGTATTCCAGTTAATCGATGAGATTTCAAATTTTATCGGTAAAGTAATTGAAGAAGCGAATGCAATTCCAAAACCCGATACAAATACACTGATCCATAATGTGATCGTTGATCCTGATTTTCAGAAAATAATCACTGAATTATCCTTTTATGAAGGATTTGATTTCATCTACGATTTATTTATTGGAAATACGGGAAACGCCGAACTGGATAAGGTTTTAACAGACCTCCGGGATGCCCAGGGTCTCGAGTATGGCGAACAATTCAAAAACATGTATCATCCGCTCGTGTGTGCTTTGCGAACGACTTTATACAAATCGGGCATACCTGAATTGATGAAGCGCGAAACGCAACTGCAGAAAACCAGTTTTGATTTTAATACCTACTACAACCCTAATCCGGTTATCGTTCCGGAAACATTTATTAAAAATGAGGACGGTACCACAACGTTGTCCTATCCGATTGAAGACCTGGATTTCGCAAGTGACGGCAGCTATAGCGGCTATAACTGGGAACTTTTCTTCCATGTGCCATTTTTATTGGCAACGCGTCTTACTACGAATCAAAGGTTCGAGGATGCTATGACCTGGTTTCATTACATGTTTAATCCGACAGGTGCCTTAAAGGGGAACACGCCGCAAAAGTATTGGGTGACCAAGCCATTTTATTTAAATCAGGATGCTGACTATATCAGTCAACGCATTGATACTCTGCTGTACAAAATTGCCGATCCATCAACACCGGAAAGGAAGGAGCTTGAATTTGCCATTGCGCAATGGAGAAATGATCCTTTTAAACCTGACGTTGTGGCAAGGTTCAGACCTGTTGCTTATCAAAAGGCATTGGTCATGAAGTACATTGATAACCTGACAGAATGGGGCGATTACCTGTTCCGGCAGGATACCATGGAGTCGATCGCACAGGCAACACAGATGTACATTCTTGCTGATAAATTGCTGGGGCCAAAACCACGGTTAATACCACCCGTGGTCATCCCTCCGTACGAATCGTATAATCAGATTGAGAACAGGTTGGATGCCTTTGGAAATGCATTGATTGACCTTGAAAATATAATTCCTGATCTTACAGCGTTGCCCGAAGGTGGAGCAGAATTACCACCGCCGCCATTTACGCTTTCAATGCTTTATTTCTGTATCCCGCAAAATGATCAGATGCTTGAATATTGGGATCGCATCGCTGACCGGTTATTTAAAATTCGCAATTGCCAGAACATTGATGGCGTTGAACGAAGCCTTGCCCTGTTTGCACCGCCGATAGATCCGGCTTTGCTTGTGCGTGCTGCAGCATCAGGACTTGACATTTCGGCTGTTCTTGCCGGTCTCAATGCTCCGACTCCCTACTATCGCTTCAATGTCCTTTCACAAAAAGCAACTGAACTTGCACAGGAGGTCAGAGGGTTGGGCAATTCGTTGTTGCAGGCTTTGGAAAAGAAAGATGCGGAGGCAATATCATTGTTGCGAAGTGAATTAGAGATTAATGTTCTGAATGCCGTAAAGGATATGAAATTGCTTCAGATTCAGGAAGCCGCAGAACAGATAGAAGTTTTAAACAGAACCAGAAAAGTTACGGAGGAAAGGGATAACTATTATTCCAACATTCAGAAAATCACTTCGAAAGAACAATTGAATCTTGATAAACTGGAGGAATCGCATGATTTCCAGTTAGCCGCTTCGATTTGCCAGACGCTGGCAGGAATAGTGGCGCTTATTCCGGATTTGAAAGGTGGCGCTTCAGGATTTGGAGGTAGTCCACAGGTAGTTGTTCAATGGGGTGGACTCAATTTGCTTGGTGCGGCCAGAGCCGCTGCAGATGTGCTGAATATCTTCAGTAGTCAGGCCTCATTTGAAGCAAGCCGCGCTTCAATTCTTGGCGGATATGACCGTAGATTTGACGACTGGAAACTTCAGGAACGCCTGGCCAATAAAGAATTAGATTCGATCGACAAGCAAATTAGCGCTGCTGAAATTCGAAAAGAAATTGCCGTAACAGATTTGAGCAATCATGAACTTCAAATCGACAATGCGAAAAAGACAGATGAATTCATGCGCTCTAAATTCACCAACAAGGAACTTTATGATTGGATGATCGGCCAGGTTAGCTCCGTCTATTTCAGTGCTTATCAGCTATCGCATGATTTTGCGAAAAAAGCTGAACGGAGTTACCGCTTTGAATTGGGGAATGACGATGCCTTTATTTCGTATGGCTATTGGGATAGTATGAAGAAAGGTTTGCAAAGTGCCGACCACCTTATTCATGATATCAAGCGAATGGAAACAAGCTATCTGGATAAGAATAAACGTGAATACGAGATTACCAAACATGTTTCGCTGGCATCGCTCGATCCTTTGGCAATCGTCCGGCTTCGCGCAACAGGAGTGAGTGACTTTGATATTCCTGAAGTCTTGTATGATATGGATCACGCCGGACAATATTTCAGAAGGATCAAATCGGTAAGCATCAGCCTACCTTGTATTGCCGGACCTTACACCTCCGTAAGCGCCAAGCTAT